>CAZTUL010000040.1:0-21083 GCA_964616275.1 uncultured Spirochaetaceae bacterium
TTGAATAGTGGAGTAAATATTGTCATGAGAACACCCAATACAACAATCCCTATCATTAAAAGAGGAGTTTTTAATCTTTGCCATGAAATATCTTGACGGACATGTGCGGCAGGTGAAATTCTCGTACTCATAAGAAAACTGAGTACTAGTGCTGAGAGAACACATCCTGCTAGGACAAGAACCGTAGAAATTATTGCATCAGTTCCCATCTGAACTATCTGTTTCTCGATTCCGGGTATTTTTGCAGTATTCACTCCCATAAGAAAAAGAAGTGAATAAAGTACCGTATCAAGAGTAATTGCTGTAAATTTATGAAATCGTTTCTTTCCTATAACTCGTGCAAAAAGTGCTCCAAGCACAAGACTGAAACCAAGTTGAGCGAGATACCATACCGTCTGCATACCGATACCCTATCGGAAAGTTATAAGTTGCTCAAGCAAGTTGACCCATCAAGATGAGAAATTGCAAGAACCTAGTCCTTGTACCTTTGGCATATCGTCGCTATATTTGTACAGACGCGGAGGAATAAAGGTGACCATTGAACGAATGAGCGAAACAGTACAACAGCTTACATGTGCAGATGGGAAAGTGATAACACTCATTGGGACTGCTCATGTTTCGCAGGATAGCGTGGATGAGGTTAATCAACTTATCGATGAAATTGAACCCGATAGAATCTGCGTAGAACTTGATACAGGACGATACAAATCGAAAACCGAACCACAAGGATGGGAGAGTCTCGATATTAAGTCCGTACTTAAAGAGAATAAGGGGTTCCTGCTCCTTGCTAATATGGCCCTTTCTTCATATCAGAAGAAACTTGGAACACAGCTTGGGGTTTCTCCAGGAGATGAAATCATGCGTGCAGCCGAGATTGCTACTGAACGCAATATTCCTCTCTCATTCTGTGACCGAGAAATCCAGACTACATTCAAGCGTGCTTGGCGTCTTTCGAATGGATGGAATAAAATTAAGCTGATCTCTTCTCTCCTTACTGCTGTTTTCTCTTCTGAAGAAATCAGCAATGAAGAGATTGAAAAGTTAAAAGAGACAAATGTTCTGCAGTCTATGCTCGACGAGATGGCAACAGAACTTCCAACAATCAAAAAAGTGCTAATAGATGAGCGAGATCAATTCCTTGCTTCCAATATATACGCTGCAGAAGGATCACAGATAGTTGCTGTAGTCGGTGCTGGTCATGCCCCTGGACTTGTTGCCCATATTGAGAAATTAGATAGACATGAAGTGACCGCAAACGTAGATCATATTTCTACAGTCCCCCCTGCATCAAAGACAGGCAAAATTTTCTCTTGGGCAGTTCTTTTTGCTATCCTCGGAATTATAGCTTTAGGGTTTGTCCGTTCCGGATGGGATCAGGGTCTGGAAATGTTCCTTTACTGGTTTGGTCTGAACGCATCACTTACCGGAATTGCGGCAATATTATCACTTGCTCACCCAATTACCATTATTGTATCTATGGCGGCAGCGCCAGTGACAGCACTGAGTCCAACACTGGGGGTTGGTATGGTGGCAGGAATAATTGAGGCAACTATGAGAAAACCTCGGGTAAAAGATTTTGAACAAGTCTCTGAAGATATTGTTCGATTCAAGGGCTGGTTCTCGAATCGCATCATCCACGCACTACTTATTTTTATGTCGACCAGTATTTTTGCTTCAATTGGAACCTTTATAGCTTTCCCTTTGCTGCTTAGTAAGCTAGGTTGATATTTGTAAGGAGTCCTTACTTTTTAGCAGATACCCTATTTTTACTGGATAATTGACGATTCTATTAGTTAGGAGTGCTTACTAATTGATGTATTCATACGTTCAATTATAGAGATGGCTTGTTCAATTCTATCGCATCTAAACAGGGTTACCGGTTGATCAATAGGCATTGATTCGGGTGCGAGAATTTTTTCAAATCCCATATCAACAGCTCCCTTCACCCGTTTATCACCAAATCCGATAGGTCTAACTTCTCCAGCTAAACTCAACTCTCCCATTGAGACTAACGAAACCGGTAGGGGAGTTCCGGTGACAGCTGAATAGAGAGCTAATGCGAGGGGAAGCTCAATAGAAACTTCACTGAGCTTAATACCCCCAGCAACATTTACGTAGATTTCTTTATCTGAAAGAGGTACCCGAGCATGTCTTTCCAATACAGCAGCAATACGAGTAACCCGAGCTGTATCGATACGTTCAGAAAAGACACGGGAACCAGTTCGCACTGGGATTGTGAGAGCTTGAATTTCTACAAGGAACGTACGAGTTCCTTCAATAACCGCAGTAAATGCAATCCCAGGGGGTAACTCACCACTTTTTCGCTCACTAATGAAGAAACCAGCCGGATCCTGCACTGGAATAAGTCCTTTTTCAGTCATGAGAAAGATTCCAATTTCATCGACTGACCCAAATCGGTTTTTTACTGCCCGAATTATGCGAACACCGGATCCCGCTTGTTCAAAATAAAGAACTGTATCTACTATATGTTCAATTGCTTTGGGACCTGCAATCTGTCCCTCTTTTGTAATATGACCAATAAAAAACAGTGAAGCTCCTTCTCTTTTAGTAACATCCACAAGTTCCATACTACACGTTCGCATCTGGGTAACAGAACCTGCTGTAGAAGCAATTTCAGTACTGTAGAGGGTTTGCAAAGAGTCCACAACAACCACATCAAAACGTCTGTTCCTCACAAGATCGATCAGTGGCTCCAGTCGCGTATCATTGAATATGGTTATCGCCTCAAGAGGAACTCCAATGCGTTGTGCCCGTGTCTTAACTTGACCCGGGGATTCTTCTCCCGAGACATAGAGGACAGACCGTCCGGAAATAGAGCCTAATATCTGAAGCATGAGGGTAGACTTCCCAATTCCTGGTTCACCACCAAGAAGGACTGTCCCTCCACGCATGATTCCTCCCCCTAACACCCTATCGAATTCCGAAATTCCGGAGGTATATCGAAAATCTGATTCAATATTAACTTCTTCCAATGTAACCGGTTGTATTTTGTTAGTATCGCTTACTAATGTTGATTTTCCCGATTTTGATTGTTTTTGTACTACTTCCTCAACAAACGAGTTCCATGAACCACAGTCTGGACAACGACCAAGCCATTTTGATTCAGCTCGGCCGCATTGAGAACAGATGTATTGGGTGGAAAGACCTTTCATAATTATGAAAAATCCAAAAGCTCTACATCAAACACTAAATAAGAATTCGGAGGAATTACTCCTGGATATCCCTGTTTCCCATATCCTAATTCAGGTGGTATAATGAGCGTTCTTTTTTCGCCTTTAGACATAGTGACGAGTGCTTCATTCCAGCCTTCAATCACTTGCCCTACAGCAAATGTTGCAGGCTCACCACGCCTCACGGAACTGTCAAAAACACGCCCATCCAGCAGCGTTCCCTCGTAATGTACTGTTACTGAAGTTCCATGCTTTGGGAAACCTTTCCCATCACCCTCTTTTTTAACCACATATCGAAGACCTGATTCGCAAATTTTTGCCTCTGGCCAGCGATTGTTAAGTTCTTTATCAAGTGATTCTTGAAGCTTCTTAAGGCGCTTTTTTTCAACTTCCTGAGCACTCACTACAGTTTCTGAAAAACTTTCTTTAGACACAATAAAAGCGGCTGCATCTTCTCCAATTCGGAGGATTTCAACTGAGTTCATTGCATCACCCTGTTCTATCGAATTAACAACATCCATTCCCTTGACAACTTTGCCAAATACGCTGTGTTTACCATCAAGCCATGGAGTAGCTCCATGTGTTATAAAGAATTGACTGCCATTTGTACCAGGTCCGGCATTCGCCATAGAGAGAATCCCAGGGCCAGTGTGTTTTAAATCATCAGAAAATTCGTCGGGGAATGTATAGCCAGGACCTCCCGTACCCGTCCCCTGTGGACAACCGGTCTGAATCATAAAATCATTTATCACTCTGTGAAACTTCAGCCCATTGTAGTAAGGTTTGCCCGGGTTCTCTAAATTAAGCACTCCTTCGGCAAGTCCTACGAAATTTGAAACGGTCATTGGCACTTTATCGTATGAGAGCGACAAGAGAATTTCTCCCTTGGTAGTATCAATCTTTGCGTATAATCCATCGTTCAACTGTTTATCCATTATAATTCCTTTTTATATAAGTATTTATAGTTCTATAAGTTCTTCGTCTTGAGCTAAAAGCTTGTACAATCTCTCAAGATCATCCATTGAATGATAAGCGATTTCCAACTTGCCTTTCTTTAAGGTGCCTTTCAAATGAACACGAGTCCCAATTGCTTCGACGAACTTTTGCTCTAAGACAACAAGATCAATAGGTCGTTCTCTTTTTCCTTTATTGTCTCGTGTGGAAGCTGCACGTTTCCCTGTATTCAATTCTCCAGCTAATTTTTCTGCTTCGCGAACCGACATCCCTTTATCTAAAATCTTGGTATAAAGATACTGTTGATCTGCAGGATTGACAACTGAAAGAAGGGCACGGGCATGCCCTGCAGTAAAATCACCATCGAGAAGCGATTCCTGCATATCTTTTGGAAGTTGAAGCAGCCTTAGACTATTAGCAATAGTAGACCTTTTTTTCCCCACCCTTTCCGCTAACTCTTCCTGTCTCATTTCTGCCTGTTCCAGGAGGTACAAATAAGCTTTTGCCTCTTCAATAGGATTCAAGTTTTCTCTTTGAATATTCTCAATTAATGAAACTTCCATTCGCTGAACATCACTGAATCGCTTCACAATTACAGGTATTTTCTCCAACCCTGTGCTTAAAGCGGCTCTGTATCTACGTTCTCCTGCAATTATTGCATAGTCATCATCACTAATCTTTTCAACTAATAAGGGTTGTAAAATGCCCTGAGCCTGGATAGATTCTGCAAGTTCGTCAAGGGTCTCTGGATCAAATTGTTTACGCGGTTGATGCGGATTTGGGTGTACTTTATTTATTTCTAACAACATCAATTTCCCGCCATCGACCTCATTACTCTCATTATCAACCGTAGATTTAAAAACATCTTCAAATGTGTAATCATCCATCAATGAGCTGATACCTTTCCCAAGTCTATGTTTTTTATTCTGTGTGCTAGACACGACGCATTACCTCCTCTGCAAGACGATCATAACCTTCTGCACCCGCACAAGAACTGTCATATAGATTAATTGGAAGCCCGTGCGAGGGAGCCTCTGAAAGGCGAACATTTCGAGGTATTTTTGTTTCGAATACCTTTTCAGCAAAATAAGCTGTTACATCTTCTACTACATCATTTGCCAGCCGCGTACGCGTGGTATACATGGTAAAGACTATTCCCAGTACCTCAAGATGTGGATTAAGCTGCTTTTTCACGTTTGCAATAGTACGCATAAGCAGATTTAACCCCTCCATTGCAAAATATTCGCATTGCATTGGAATCACGATATATTCTGCCCAACACATAGCATTAATTGTAACTAAACCGAGAGAAGGGGGACAATCCACAAGAATGTAATCCCAGTCTTTCTCTATAGGGGCTAATGCATTTTTTAGAAAAAACTCACGTGCCAGTTCATTTACAAGCTCAACACTCAATCCAGCAAGATCAATTCCTCCAGAAATAGCATACATATGTAACACTGGAGTCTCTTGATATGCTTCCTGAGGAGTACACTTCCCTACAATAACATCGTAACTACCCTTATGTTTCGAATCTGCAGAAACTGAGCTAGAGAGATTCCCCTGAGAATCAAGATCTACAACTAATACCTTGTTCCCTTTTTGTGCAAGATATGCCCCAAGGTTAACTGCGGTAGTAGTTTTACCAACACCACCTTTTTGATTTGAAAAGATTATTTTTTTTGCTACCATATTTCTACTATATCGAAAGGTTCTTATTCTGTCATCAGATTCTTTAGGTATTGACCATCATTTCATGCTCCTGTATCTTTGAATCATTACTTTCGAGGAGGCCAATCACATGATTGATAAAGTTAAAGCTGCTATCGAGAACATCAGACCAGATTTGCAGAACGATGGCGGAGATATTGAATTTGTGAGCATGGATGGTAACGACGTTACCGTAAGGCTTGTAGGTTCCTGTGCCGGCTGTCCCATGTCTCAGATGACATTAAAGAATGGGGTAGAGCGTTACGTAAGAAGTGTTGTAGATCCTAACATCAACATCATTTCTGAAAACTAAGTGTAATGTTTCACGTGAAACATTACTCACTTTGCTTACTATAATTCAAAATTGTTTCACGTGAAACACACAAAGAAACAGCCACCTCGAAGGTGGCTGTTTTATATGCACTCAACTGTATCTTATTCAAGAGAATCGTCTGTCGAGTCTGTAGTAGTTTCATTAGTCTCGTCTAATTCATCTTCAAGTAACTCTTCTTCTTTTTCCGCATCTGTACGAGCTATAGCAACAATAGAATCATCCTTCTTTAACTTAGCAACCACAACACCAGAGGCATAGGCTTTCTGGATTGAAATAGTCGATACTGGAATTCTTAGAGACTGTCCTGTAGCAGTAATACAAACAAGGTCGTCATCGTCATTAACAGACAATGCCCCAACAATATATCCAGTCTTATCTTTAAAGGTATAAATCTTTTGCCCCATAGTGCCACGACGATGTGTTCTAAATTCATCAAAATGAATCTGCTTCCCTTGACCTTTCTCTGTCAGCATCAGAATTCTTCTATCCGCTGCTACAGTTAGAAGTCCGGCAACTTCATCATCTCCAATGAGCTTAATTCCACGTACTCCTCGAGAAGCTCTTCCCATAGCTCTAACGTCACTATCAGCGAACCGCAAGCCTTTTCCTTTTCTCGTAATTATCATGCATTCGTCACCTTCGGTCACTAACTCACTATTAACCAATACATCATCTTCATCTAAGATGATTGCAGTAATACCTCGTGTTTTAGCATTTCTAAATAGTGGTAAATTCACCTTCTTAGCAACACCATTTCTAGTTACCATAAGCAAATAGAGCTCTTCATCGAAATCTTTAAAATTGATGATTGAAGTAATTTCCTCGTTTTCAACAAACGGAAGGTTCTTCTTAATACTCTCACCCTTGGAAGTTTTGGACCCCATAGGTAATTCATGCACCTTCATCCAATAGGCTTTACCTAAATTGGTTACCAGCATGACATGTTCATGAGTTGACGCGACAAAGAGATGTTCAACAAAGTCTTCATCCCTTAGGGTTGCTCCGCGTACGCCACGGCCACCTCTTCCCTGACTTCTATACTCATCAACGGGAACTCTCTTTACAAACCCTCGATTGGAAATAACTACAACGACGTCCTCTTCCTTGATAAAATCTTCAATGTTCATCCCACCAAGTTCTTCAAGGGTAATTTCCGTCTTTCGTTTATCGCCATATTTATTTGATAGATCTAAAATTTCTGTTTTGACTACTTGTCTAATCTTACCTTGGTCAGATAGTAAATCTTTATAATACATAATTTTAGTATTCAAGTCAGCTAATTCATCTAAAATCTTCTCTGTTTCAAGATGACTGAGTCTTCCAAGCTTCATATCGATAATAGCTTGTGCCTGAACTTCTGATAGACCAAACCGGGACATAAGATTTGCTGCTGCAACGGTATTATCTTGAGCTTCCTTTATGACTTTAATTACTTCATCAATATTATCGAGTCCGATTTTCAATCCAAGGAGGATGTGTGCACGCTCCTCAGCTTTTCTCAAGTCGAATCGAGTTCGCCGTTCGACAACCACTTCACGATGCATAACATAGTGAGAAATCATGTCAATAAGCCCGACCTGAACAGGTCTACCATCAACTAAAGCCAAATTATTCACATTAAAATTTGTCTGTAACGGTGTATGAAGGAATAGCTGATTAATAACCACACGTGCGACAGCCCCTTTCTTCAACTCAATTACAACACGAATACCATCACGGTCTGATTCATCACGAACTTCAGAAATACCAGGAATGGTTGCCTTCTTAAGATCAGCAATACGCTTTACTAAATCGGATTTATTCACCTGGTAGGGTAGTTCAGTTACAATTATCTGATCTCTTCCACCATCACCCTCTTCAATTTCATACTTACCCCGAATAACCACTTTCCCGCGACCAGTATCGAAGGCACTGACAATTCCACTGCGTCCACATATAACTCCCCCTGTAGGAAAGTCAGGTCCTGTAATGTGCTCCATGAGCTCAGGAAGGGTAATCTGCGGATTTTCAATATAGGCAGCAACAGCACTACAAATTTCAGTCAGGTTATGAGGAGCCATGTTTGTAGCCATTCCTACGGCTATACCACTGCTGCCATTTGCAAGTAAGAAAGGAAACGCAGCAGGCAATACCAAAGGCTCCTGAAGTGAATCATCGTAGTTAGGTCCGAAATCGACGGTATCCTTTTGAATGTCATTGAGCATCTCTTCACCGAGACGACTCATCTTTGCCTCTGTGTAACGCATCGCTGCTGCAGGATCGCCGTCAATGGATCCAAAGTTACCCTGAGGATGTACCACGGTATATCTCAATGAAAAGTTCTGTGCGAGCCGCACAAGGGCATCGTAAACTGAAGAATCACCATGGGGGTGATACTTACCAAGTACATCACCAACAATTCTCGCTGCCTTTTTGAATGGAGTATTATACTTCAGCCCCATTTCATACATATCGTATAAGATTCGTCTATGAACAGGCTTAAGCCCATCACGAATATCGGGCAATGCTCTGCTTACAATGACTGACATTGCATAGTTGAGATAGGAGGCTTTCATCTCCTCTTGAACGTTAGTTCTTATAATTCTACCGGTTTGTTCTTCCATTATCTGTATCCCCAACTACCTTACACATCAAGATTAGAAACATACTTCGCATTTTCTTCGATGAACCGTTTCCTTGGTTCAACCTCTTCTCCCATCAACATGGTAAATATCGAGTCGGCCTCAACAGCGTCCTCAAGAGTGACCTGTGTAAGACTTCTCGTATCTGGATTCATGGTAGTATCCCACAATTGATCGGGATTCATCTCACCAAGACCTTTATATCGTTGTATGGGAATTTTACTGACATCTCCGTCCTTTGCATTTTCTTCCAAAATCGTCTTTCTTGCACCTTCGTCATACGCATAGTAAAACTTTTTTCCGACCGAGATTTTATACAGAGGAGGCATAGCAAAGTAGACATACCCAGCCTCTATAAGAGGTCTCATGTAGCGGAAGAAAAAGGTGAGCAGGAGTGTACGTATATGCGAACCATCGACATCCGCATCCGCCATAATGATGACTTTATGATACCGAGCCTTTGTAATGTCAAAATGAGTACCAATTCCAGCTCCGAGCGAAGCAATGACAGGTTGCAGCTTATCGTTACCTAACACCTTCTCTTCTCTGGCCTTCTCTACATTAAGCATTTTACCCCAGAGAGGAAGAATTGCCTGAATTGCTCGGTCTCTTCCCTGCTTTGCACTTCCTCCGGCTGAGTCTCCCTCAACTATGAAAATTTCGCATTTCGCCGGGTCTTTTTCGGAACAGTCAGCCAACTTACCCGGCAGACCTGCACCTTCACTGTTCTTGCGTATTCGCATGCGAGCATCCCGAGCTGCAAATCGTGCTTTGGCTGCAAGAATAGCTTTATCCAGAATACTTTCAATAACTGTAGGATACTCGTCAAAGTAGTCATTGAACTTCTCGTAAACCATAGAGGCAACAATTCCTTGCACACGAGGATTACCAAGCTTCATTTTCGTCTGTCCCTCAAACTGCGGATCAGGAATTTTTACTGAGATAACAGCTGTCAAACCTTCCTTCAAATCATCACCAGTAAGAGAATCATCGAATTTTTTTATGAGTTTAGACTTCTTCAGCTGCTCGTTCATAACCCGAGTCAATCCACTTCTAAACCCAGCAAGGTGAGTACCTCCCTCTCTTGTGTTAATATTATTAACGAAGGTAAATAGTACTTCATCGTATCTATCGTTGTACTGCAGTGCAATTTCTACTTTAACATCGTCTTTTTGTGTATCAAAATATACAGGATCCTCATGTACAACTTTTTTTGAAGTATTGAGGTGAGCAATAAATGATTTGATTCCACCTTCGAAGTGGAAAGTTTGCTTTCTAGGAGTCTCACCACGTTCATCGGTAATAGTGATAACAATACCTTTATTTAAAAATGCGAGCTCTCTAAATCTTTCCGCTAAAACACCGTAACTATATTGATCTGATTCAAGTATTGTTGTATCTGCCTTAAACCGTACCATAGTACCTGTTTTGTCCGTCGCACCGGTAATTTGCACAGGGACCAAGGGAATACCTTTCTGATATCGCTGATGAAATATAGAAGGGTCTCTATGAACTGTAACTTCCAACCACTCAGATAGTGCATTAACTACAGAGACACCTACACCATGCAAACCACCGGAGACTTTATATGTATCATTATCAAACTTTCCGCCAGCATGGAGCTGCGTCAGCACAACTTCGAGCGAACTAATCTTTTCAACTGGATGAGGCTCGGTGGGAATACCACGTCCATTATCCTCAACACGTACAACATTGCCCTTTTCAAGAGTGACCCAGATTGTATCACAATAGCCGGCCATAGCTTCGTCTATACTATTGTCCACAACCTCGTACACCAAATGGTGCAATCCATCAAGTCCCGTAGAACCTATATACATACCCGGTCGTTTCCGAACGGCTTCCAACCCTTTGAGAACCTGAATATTATTCGCAGTATAGGACTGTGCACCTGCACGCCCCAGCGCAGAATCATGATGAACCGAAGTGTCTGTTGGCACTCCATCGAAAACGCTGTCAACCATATTGTTATGTCCTTATAAGATATAAAAATGAATTCAGCTTATATGGTATCATTTTTTAGAATCAATGTAAAGGGTGCCCCTTATATTTACCATATTAATATCTTATTTTAATATATATAGTTACGTACTACTTACAAGCTTTCTTCAGCAAGTAATCATGAACGCTTGCCAATCATCTTCGGGTGATATAAGATAGCATACATGCCGCAGGAAAAGTGGAACTATAATCCGTTTTGGGACGAGGTGGTTTCTCGTATGCAAACTACACTCTCAGAACAGGAAAACATTACTTGGTTGAATAGAATCTCATACGCCGAATCAGAAGACCATAAACTTATTTTAGCGGTCCCATCTCTATTTATTCGCGATTATGTCTCCACACAATATAAAGCCTCAATTCAAGCTATGCTGAACGAACTTACTGGTGAGAAAGTTATGGTTGAGTTTGTGGTTAAAAAAGTGGCCGAACAACAAAATTCATCAAACGAAGCCTCTCATTCAGTACATAAAAGTGTCTCAAAACCAACACATCATGTAGCTCCAATGCCGAAGGCTCAACAAAAACCACGTGATCCGACTATCAATTGCAGTTATCAATTCGACAGTTTTGTTGTAGGAGATAATAGTGCGTTTGCCTATAACGTAAGTATGGCTATTGCAAAGAATCCAGGTGTCAGTTACAACCCGTGCCTGATTTATGGTGGTGTAGGACTCGGAAAAACACATCTCATACAATCCATTGGAAACTACATTCAAGACCACACACCAGAGATGCAGGTGGTTTACGTTACTGCGGAAATGTTTACGAATGAATTTATCCAATCAATTGGAGAAGAGAAAACCCCTCAATTTCGGAATAAATATCGAAAAGCTGATGTTCTATTGATAGATGATATCCATTTTCTTCAAAAGAAAGCCTCTACACAGGAAGAGATGTTTCACGTGTTCAATAACCTATTCGAAGCTAACAAACAACTGGTATTTACGTGTGACCGTCCTATCAACGAATTACAGGACATTGCCGATCGCCTGAAAAATCGTTTTACTCGAGGTATCAATGTTGATCTTCAGCCACCTGACTTTGAGACACGTTTAGCAATTTTGAGACGTAAATGTGAAGGAAAGGCATGCCATATATCCAGTGAAGTTCTCGATTATATTGGAAAAAGTATAAATACCAACGTAAGAGATCTTGAAGCAAGTCTGACGAAACTCATTGCATACAGTAATCTCTTAAATAAAGAAATTACCCTTGAAATTGCTCGAGAACAGTTGAAAAGTACATACTCAATGTCTAAAGATCAGTCAATGTCAATCGATTCAATTATTCGCGTTGTATCGGATTATTTTAATATATCTCCTTATGATATAAGAGGTAAAAAACGAACTAAATCTGTAGTATTACCAAGACAGATTGCTATGTACATCTCGAGAACCATTACCGATTTCTCAACAACTGAAATTGGATATGAGTTTGGAGGAAGGGACCACACCACTGTTATGCATTCTGTGCAGCGTGTGGAAGGTATGATACAGAGTGATATTGCTGTGAGTAATTCAATACAGAATCTAATCCGCCAAGCACAGAATTTCAAACGGGAAAAGTAGTTTTAACAAGGTGGGGATTATATGGGGATAACTTGTTGATGATTGTGCATAACTTTTAATGCTTGTGGATAGCTGTGGATGAAAAGTGCATAAGTACCTTAGTTCATCCACAGGAAGTTAAAATTTATGCAGATATTCTGCAAAGAATTATTGTCGTTTTCCACAGTATACATGATACTATTACTACGACTACTATTATTATATAAACCAATAGGAGTAATCAGATGAAGTTTTCCTGCCAGAGAAATATGATATTAAAAGAGATTGTTTTAGCCCTCGATTTTACCTCACAGAGGAATACACTCTCCATTGTTTCAAACGTTCTTCTAGAGAATCACGATAATATCCTCACCATTAGAGCTACAGATCAGAAAGTAGGCTTTACTACTGAAATCCCTGTAGAAACAATAGAAGCCGGAGCTACCACTGTATTCTGCGATAAATTCTTAGGGATTCTTCGCACACTTCCTGAAGAGACAATCATATTTGAGGAATCTGGAGATAAACTACTTATTCATCCAGAAAAAAAATCAATTGATTTTGAATTGAGGACTATTGCAGCTGATAAATATCCAAATCTGGAAAATACACATGAAGACAGTTATTTTCCAATTAGTCAGAAAGATCTGTTTTTCATGATTGATCAGACAATATTTGCAATTAGTGATGATGAGACACGCTACTTTATGAATGGTGTATATGTTGAACAGGAGGCAGATGGCCTTGTCATGGTGGCAACTGACGGACGACGTCTTTCATTTATCAACCGAAAATTTGAACAGGCGATTCCTTCATTCTCACCAGTTATTGTTCCTGCAAAATTTTTGTCGTTACTTAAAAAGGCAGGAACCGGAGAAGGAGAAATACTTCTTTCTGTACAGGAAACAATTATATTCGCAAAATGTGGGAATCAGACAATGTATTCCACCCTAATAAAAGGACAATTCCCAAATTATAGGCGGGTAATTCCTGCTAATCAGACAAATACATGCATAATTTCAGTTGCAGAAATGAATGAGGCTCTTAAACGTGTATCGCTCCTCGTTGAAAATAAAGCTAAACGAGTCTATCTCGACATTGAAGCCGGTGGTGTTACCGTAAGTTCAGAAGAGAGTGATTTTGGTCAGGCAAAGGAAATCATCCATTGCGATTATGTAGGAGAGAGTTGTCGTATAGCTATGAACTATTCCTATCTCGTAAGTCCGTTACGGGTAATTGAGGGAGAAACATTTGCTCTCAGTTTCACAGAATCAAACAAGGCTGTGACCGTGAAACCAGAACCTGAGAAGGATTATTTTCACATTATCATGCCTATGCAAATAGACTAATGAAATTTCGTTCGATTGGATTCCATAATTTTAGGAATCTTGTTGATTCGCTTGTACCAACCGATACTCGTCAGATTGTATTGGTTGGTGCTAATGGGCAGGGAAAAACCAATTTTCTTGAGGCTCTCTATGTGGTGTGTTACGGATCTTCGTTCCGTGCTTTGAACACACGTGATATGTGTACGCATGGTGAAAAAGAATTTTCAATCTCAGCAATAGTGGAAAGTAATCATGGAATCAATCAACATATTCTGTTTCGCTTTGCTGAAGGAAAACGGGAAATTAGAATTGATGGCAAAGAGATTCGTGATAGAAGGGAGCTCATCTATACTCTTCCCTGTATTGTGTTTTGTCATGATGATATTGAGTTTGTACGCGGAACACCAGAAAGTAGAAGAAAATTTTTTGATCAGACGATGTCGCTGTATAATCCCCTGTTTTTCGATGATCTACGCAGATATAAAAGTGTCCTGAAGCAGCGTAATGCAGCGATTAAAGAACAATATACATCCCTGATTCCCGTGTATGATGAACAGTTGGCTTTTTTGGGTATGACTATACAAGAACAGCGAAAACGGGCAGTTGATGAATTTAACGAAATTTTTAGACCATTGTACGCTTCGGTGAGCAAGGGGTCTGAACATATGCATATTGTCTATAAACCATCATGGTCAGATTGTACAACTATTGAGGATGCAAAAGATAAGTTGGAAAGAACTCTTGAACGAGATATTCGTATGCAAACTACAGCAAGTGGAATTCATCGAGATCAGTTTGTTGTTTTGGATAAATCTGTCCAGTTTGCTGCATGTGGATCAACCGGTCAGATGCGGTTAGCTTCATTAATTTTTCGAATTGCTCAGGTACAGTCTTACCGGCAAAAAACAGGCAATGATCCTATTTTGCTAATTGATGATGTGCTGCTTGAGCTCGATATCACCAAGAGGGGACGGTTTCTAGATCAGTTAGGTGGATACAGCCAGGCATTCTTTACTTTTCTTCCCGATGAGTCCTACTTCTCACCGATTAACGAAGAAGAGGGATTGACCTATCGAGTGGAAGATGGGACTTTTACGAAAGAATGAAAGAAAAGACGACGCAAGAAATATTACAGATGCTACTTTCTCGATTGAAAATTGATGAATCAAATCCACTAGTGTCGATGCATCAGGCCTGGATGGAGATAGTTGGACCGGATATTGCCGCTCATACAAAAATTGCCGATATTAGAGGGAAGGTACTGGTTGTAGAGACAGATCATCCTACATGGAGTTCAATGGTACTTATGCGGAAAAAAAGCATATTGGCTCGTATTAGAGCACAGTTCCCAGAACTGGGGATTACGCAGGTAAGTATTAAGAATCGTTCTACATAACACAGTAAAATACATTATTTCGCTAAGGAGTATTAAAGTGAAAGAAAAACCTCTGTATAAAAGAATCAAACTCGTGTTATCGGATGTTGATGGTGTATGGACAGACGGAGGTCTCTACTTTACAGAAGACCAAGAGATTATGAAAAGGTTCTCTGTATATGATGGGTGGGGTGTGAGATATTGCCGATATCTTGGAATTCCAGTCGGAATTATTACTGCGGAAGATGTTGCAATGGCACGTAGAATTGCTGAAAAATTTAAGACTCCCTACATATTCACAGGAATAAAAGAAAAAATGAGTACAGCTCAAGCATTGTGTGATAAATTGGGAGTTTCATTGGAAGAAACTGCATACATTGGGGATGATTTGAATGATATTCCTCTGCTTCAAGCAGTGGGATTCAGCGGGACGCCGTCGTCTGCTCCAAAATGGGTACGCGATCGTGTCGATTATGTCTGTGAAACACCTGGCGGGCTTGGTGCGTTTCGAGAGTTTGTTGAAGTTATTCTTGAAGACAGTCCAGAATTTGCTGAAGTGATAGAAACTTTGATAAGAGATGGTGTCTATAAACCGAAATAACGCCACTTGACATTTGGTCATTGCGGACTATATACTGCCCCCTCGGGAGACCGTTCCCATTAGAGTGATAAAATCCGCGTAAAGCGATACATATTTGGAGATTTTCCCATGAAAAGAACTTACCAACCAAGCAGAACCAAAAGAAATAGAAAATTTGGCTTCCGTGCACGCATGGCGACCAAAGGTGGACGTCTGGTTCTTGCCAGAAGAAGGGCAAAGGGCAGGAAGAAGCTTACCGTCTGCGATGAGAAAAAGCCTTACTAAACAAGAAATTGTAAAAAAGAAGCCAGAAATAGATGCAATATTCCGCAAAGGTAAGAAATTCTCCTGCTCCGGGGTGCGATTGTTAGTTGCACCTAATGGAATGTCTGTGAACAGAATAATTGTTATTCCGGTTCGTAATTATGGTAATGCTGTAGAGAGAAACCGTATAAGAAGACAGATAAAAGAAATTTGGAGAAATGAAAAACCGGAATTCCGCATTGGCTTCGATTTTGCGTTCGTGGTGTATCCAGGAAAGACTGTAGATTATGCAACACAAAAGAAGCAATTGATACGTTTGTTCTCAGAGGCCGAAGTCTATCTTGCCAATTAGTTCATATAACTTTCCTGTTCTCACCTCATGTATGTTACTAAATCAGGAGTGGATATGGACAGAAACACCATCCTTGCTATTGTTCTTTCGGTAATCGTAATATCTGTAGGGCTCACTATACAGACAACGTTTTTCGCACCAGATCCCGTCGCTGCAGCTGAACAGCAGACTACAACCGAAAGCAGTCCCGCAGAGGTTTCCACAGCACAACAAGTTGCTGGTGCCCCGGTATCATACGCTCAAGTTGCTCAAGCTTGGGCCAGTGGTCTAAGCGGTTCTTTCGTCCAGCTTGGTACAGGAGATTCAACTGATCGATTCACCTTCGAAACTGAAGTATTCATCATTGAATTTGATCCCGTAGGAGCTGCAATATCCAGCCTCCGATTGAAGGATCACCTTGATAATGGTCAGCCGGTTGAAATGATTTTTAATAATGGAGATTATCCTCCAGCATTCTCACTCTATGCAGGTAATGACACAACGAATCCTATTGATGCGACCTTTAACTATCGTGTACTGCAGGATAGGGTTGAGTTCTCTCAGAGTTTCGTGATGATAGGTGAAAACGGGAATCCAACCGACGAAAAGTTTACACTTGTAAAGACCTATCGATTTGGACCATCTGATTATCTGTTTGAAATATCTGTTGAATTTAAGAATGATCAGAATAAGGCAATTCCCTTAAATTATAATGGATTTGCATATTCTATTGCATTTGAACCTCAGCTAGGACCGGAATTTCATGAAACCCCAGATGGGAATTATACCTATAGAAAACTATATATTGAGCAGGATGGAAAAAAATCTACTCCAAAACTGCGTGATGGTGTGTATCAGACCAGTGATTATATCACCTGGACTGCAATTGCCAGTAAGTACTTCTCTCTCATCGGTATTCCCGATGCAACACGGTATACACTCACTCTCACAGAGAGAACTTCAGAGGACATCCCTTTAGAATCTCGTATGTATTTCTCCCGGCCGGCATTTAAAACTTCAACAGGTAGAGATGTATTCAGGTTCTATGTAGGACCGCAGTTGAAACATCACATGGCGATTTACAACAACGCAGGTGACAATGGTTTCGAACTCTCTGACCTTCACTTGGAGAAGGCTTTGGATACTAGTTCTTGGTTAGGATGGCTTGAAGCAATTCTAAAATGGCTGCTTCAGTTCTTCTATAACCTCATTCCAAACTATGGTATAGCGATTATTCTCCTCACTATTCTCATCAAGATTGTATTACAGCCCTTCAGCAAAAAGAGCATGCAGTCAACCGCGAAGATGCAGTCTCTTGGACCACAGATGGAGGAGCTCAAAGCAAAATATAAGGATAATCCCACTAAATTAAATCAGGAGATGGGAGAACTCTATAAACGTGAGAAAATTAACCCGCTTGGTGGTTGTCTCCCAATGTTATTCCAGTTCCCCATTTTTATTGCACTTTATGGATTATTGAATAAACATTTTGAGTTGCGTGGTGCAATGTTTATCCCCGGATGGATTGAAGATCTTTCACTTCCGGAATCAATCATTCACTTTAGTTCAATCTCTCTTCCCGTTATCGGTAGTGATATTAGATTGCTTCCTATCCTATACGGAGCTTCTATGATTTTCTCCTTTAAGATTAGTCAGGCAGGTGGTGCAACGCAAAGTGGTATGACAGGAAAGTTCATGATGTATGGAATGCCCATCATGTTTTTCTTTATCCTCTACAACGCACCGGCCGGTTTGCTTCTCTACTGGATGGTCATGAACGTAATCTCTGTGGGCCAGCAAGTGTATATGAATAAAAAGAGAAAAAAACAGCAGGATACGAAACCACTGATTACTCTCAGAGCAAAAAACACGCAGCAAGGGAAAGGAAAGAAAAAATAAGATTAAGACCAGGAGATGGTAAATAATGGTAAAAGAATATGAAGGAAAAACAGAGCTCGAAGCTATAGCTCTTGCAATGAGTGAATTACAGCTTGAACAGGATGAGCTCGATATTGAAATAATTGATCCGGGTAAGCGTGGATTATTCAAGAAGGGGAATGTACGTATTCGAGTATATTTACCCGATGATGAATTCGAGGAAGTAGAAGATGATACCTTCGATGGCGACCTCGAAGAATACGAACATCAGATTATCGATTTTCTTTCTGGAATACTGGAAAGAATGGGGTATCCTGGAGATGTGGCTGTCAACTTCCGAAAAGAGGGGAAGCTTGGTCTGGAAATCAGCTCAGACTACTCTTCAATAATAATTGGGAAGAAGGGTAAAAATCTTGATGCTATACAGCTCATTGTTAATGTTTATGCTGGGCAATTACATCCTGGAGTTAAGGTGGTTATAGATAGTGAAAACTATCGCATGAGACACGAAGAACAGTTGGTAAAACTCGCTTATCGCTCAGCAGAACAAGTACGAAGAAGCGGTCGGTCAAAATTGCTCGACCCCATGAACCCATTCGAAAGACGTCTCATTCACACGGCTCTTAATGACATTGAAGGGGTGCAGACTAAGAGTGAAGGTGACGGTCTGTTTAAACAGGTAAGAATCCTCGTTGATGATGAGCTTCCTCCTCTTCGCAAAGAATAAAACAGAGGAGTTGTACTATGGAGAGACGAGGGCGAATGATGTTCACCAGCGAATCAGTAAGCGAGGGACATCCCGATAAAATATGTGATCAGATTTCAGATGCAGTTCTCGATGCCTGTCTTTCAGAGGATTCTCATGCACGAGTTGCTTGCGAAACTTTTGTGACTACAGATCGTGTAGTTGTTGGTGGTGAAATTACAACCCATGCGAATATTCTTATTGAACCTTTAGTTCGAGAAGTTGTGAAAGAAATAGGTTACACCTATGAAAATTCAGGTTTCCACTATAAAACATTACAAGTAATGGAGTTTTTACATCAACAATCTCCTGATATTGCTCTTGGAGTAGATGCGACCAGTAGTTCTACAGGGATGCAGGGTGCGGGGGATCAAGGGATGATGTTCGGATATGCCTGCTCAGAAACTCCCGAACTTATGCCGGCTCCAGTAATGTTTAGTCATCGTATTCTGCAAAGAGCGGCAATGCTCCGAAAACAGAAGGATGTTACCTGGCTGAGACCCGATGCCAAAGCTCAGGTAACAGTCATTTATGATCATGGTACACCTGTAGGCATCGATACAGTGGTTGTATCGCATCAACATGATGAGCATGTAACGAAAGCCGATTTGGTAGAGTACATTACGTCTCAAGTTATTCAGTCAGCTCTGGGAGCCTCTGGATTACTTACAAAGAACACAAAATATTATATTAATCCCACAGGTCGTTTTGTAATTGGTGGACCCACAGGAGATGCAGGGTTAACTGGAAGAAAGATTATTGTAGATACTTATGGAGGAATGGGGAAGCACGGTGGAGGTGCTTTCAGTGGTAAAGACCCATCAAAAGTAGATCGGTCAGCTGCGTATATGGCCCGTTTTGTTGCAAAAAATCTTGTTGCATGGAAGCTATGTAATCGATGTGAAGTTCAATTTTCCTATGCTATTGGAATTCCTGAGCCAGTCTCTATACTTGTGGAGACATTTGGAACTGGAGTGATTGATGATGCAGAGTTGGAAAATTTGGTGAGAAGTGAATTTGATCTCTCTCCAGCGGGTATCATTGAACAACTCGATCTTCTCCGCCCAATCTATAGAGCACACATGAATTACGGCCACTTTGGAAAAATTGGCGTTCCATGGGAAACGGTTCTCCCTAGACCATCAAATCTCTCATAATGGGAACTGTGTCTCTAGCTGTTGTTTAAGAGCGAAAGCTTGTTCTTCAGTAAATTGAGCTCCTCTATGCTGGATTATTTCACCAGCCAATACAGAGGCAATGTATCCTGCTGTTTCCAGTGGGAGTTCCCGGCACAATCCATAGAGAAAACCGGCAGCGTAAATATCTCCAGCACCAGTGGTGTCTGTAGGAGTAACTGGTCCTTGCACAGGGATTCGAGTAATCTTTCTCTTATGTGAGATATAAGATCCCATCTTCCCATTTTTTACTATCGCTGTTTCACACAACTTACCCATTGATTTACAGCACTCATATGCATCGTAATTATTAAAAAGTATTCTAGCTTCCTCGCTGTTTGCAAAAACTACATGTGCATGGTCAGTAATGAGAGAGAGAAATGCATCACGATTTCGGCCAACTGCAAACGGATCGGCGATATCAAACGAGACCTTTGTATCTGCATCGTGGGCTAATTCCAGAGCACGTAAAACAGCAGTCTTCTGAAGTTCAGTATCCCACATGTATCCGGTGAAATGAAAATAATCTGCACTCTTTACAGTCTGTTCACAAATATCAGTTTTTTCAAATAGGCGATTAGCTCCTAGATAGGTGTTCATGGTCCGCTCAGAATCGGGAGTAAGTAAAATTATTGAAGATCCAGTATGTTCTTGCTTGCATATTACGAGTTCATCGTGCACAGAAAGTGATTGCAGCCGTTCTTTATATATAGTGCCGTATTCATCTGACCCAACTTTTCCAGCAAGTGAAGACTCAATTCCAAGAGCTGCAAGGGTAATGATTGTGTTTGGGCATGATCCCCCACAAGAATATGCAAGTTTTTTGTGTTTAATATGTGAGAGAAGTTCGCTTCTTCTTCGTTCATCAATAAGGTGCATAGTACCTTTATGGATCCCAAGATATTCAAGTTCTTGCTCAGTTACTTGAACGATAATATCAATGAGCGGGTTCCCAATACCATATACCCGAGGTTTTTGCGTTTTCATGTGATTATAGTACTCGGCTTTATCTATCGATTCAACTGGAT
>CAZTUL010000041.1:0-4387 GCA_964616275.1 uncultured Spirochaetaceae bacterium
TTGCATATGATACCATGTGGGATGGAACTCGTGCACTTGCAGATGCAATAGCAGAGGGCATAGTATCCGAAGATCCTACGGTCACAGTAAAGACATACAATATAGCGAAAACAGACAAAAATGATGTTATGACTGAAATTTTCAGATCAAAATTGGCAGTCTTTGGATCGCCAACAGTTGGAAATGATATGCTTGGGAGTGTTGCTGGATTTCTTCATTTTATGAAGGAATTGAAGATGAAGGGAAAGAAAGCAGCTACTTTTGGATGCTACGGATGGACTGGAGAGGCATCGCTGAAAATGGCAGAGTTTATAGAAAAAGCGGGGTTTAAAATTGTACAAAAACCACTTAGAAATACATGGAATCCCACTTCAGAAGCACTTTTAGAGGCTAGAGAATATGGTAGGTTGTTAGCAAAAGCCTAACGAGTTACCTGTAGCTCAGATTCCCGTTCTGCATCGGCAGCAATGAGATTCCTTATACCTTGAATGGCAACTTCAATGGCCGTTTCGGTGTCGTGCAGAATGGGGTTTTCCATACCGAGCTTTTCTCGTTCCTGATTTCCTATAACAAAGAACTCACTGCCACAACGAACTCCTAGATAGCTTGCAACGACAAACAGTGCTGCAGATTCCATTTCACTTGCTAGTGTTCCAAGTCGTTTCCACGCTTCCCATTTATTTTCTAATTCATAACTGACCGGTTTTGTCTCAGGTGTATGTTGACCATAGAAAGAATCTTTACACTGTACCACCCCAACGTGATATTTTTTCCCTAATTGGGATGCCGATGTCATGAGAGCCTGTACTACATCGATGTGAGCAACTGCGGGGAATTCAATTGGTGCATATTCCTTACTGGTCCCTTCAGCTCGAATAGCACCTGTAGCTATCACGATGTCACCACCCATAACCGGTAAATGAATACCACCGCATGTTCCAACTCGAATAAATGTATCAGCTCCGCACTCATACAATTCTTCCATAGCAATAGCAGCGGAAGGGCCACCGATTCCAGTACTCGTCACACTCACTTTTACACCATCGAGATATCCCGAGTAGGTGACAAATTCACGACTATCGGCAATCAAAACAGGATTATCGAAGTGCTGTGCAATCTTCTTACACCTTTTTGGATCACCAGGAAGAATTACATATCTACCTACCTCACCTTTTTTAAGATGTACATGATACTGAATTCCACTTCCTTCCATATAATCGGTCATAGGCAGTTACACTCCTTTGGTTACTCTACAATACTACATAGGTTTTTCCAAATCCACCATCTTCCGGTCTTGCAAATTGAAATTTTGATACCTGTGGGACCGAATTGAGATATTCGTGAATCCCCCGAGCTAATATTCCATCACCCATTCCATGGATAATCGAAAATTCCTGCATAGCATGAACTAAAGCACCTTCAATTTGGATTGATACCTGTTCTAAAGCCTGATCCAGTGTCATCCCACGTACATCAATGGTCGGTCTAGGAGTGGTAGATCGAGAATCAAAAGCAATGGATACTTTTTTATTATCTTGCTTCCGCTTGTGTGTAAGATGTTTTAGATCATGTTCTTCTATGGGAAACTTCATAGGGCCGATTGCAACTAGCCATTTACCTTTTTTCTCTTTTCGTACAATTCGACCCTCTCTTCTTTGTGGTCCGACAAGTACATCCATCCCAACAGCAAATGGTTCTCCACTCACGGATGCTTCCGGTTGTTTTTCTCGTACTTTTTGTGAAATCTTTCGTGCTTTTTCTTCGTTCAACTGCTTTTCATGTTCCATTGAAGCAATAAAAGCTTTGACTTTTTTCGTTTTCTCTTTAGTGATTTCACCTTCACGAAGTTCGGAAACCAAGTTTTCCAACTCTTTTCTTTTTTGAGAAATAAATCGAGAAAGGTCTCCAATCTGTTCCTTTCTCACTAGTTCTTCCTGCTGCTTCACAGAAAGACTCTTCAAATCGATTTTCCTCACCTCTTCCTGTAATCGTTTTGCGCGGTCATCAAGTGCTCGTTCACGAAGCTCAGCTTCTTTTCTTCTCTCCTCAAGATTCCTGATGATTGTGGAGATTTCTACTACTTCAGAGCCCAGGTAGGAAGTAGCTTGTTCCAGCACTGATTCAGGAAGAGCCATTCTTCTTGCCGTATCAAGTGCATGACTTTCTCCTGGTAACCCTGAAATAACTTTAAATGTCGGCTCATGTGTTTGAGCATCGAATTCCATTGAAGCATTTAAAATGTGTTTATGTGCGTATGCATATTGTTTGAGAACGCTATGATGACTAGTAACAAGCGTGAGTGCAGCATGATCTACACAATATTCAAGTATTGAACGAGCCAATGCAGATCCTTCAATCGGGTCTGTACCACTTCCAAGTTCATCTAAAATAACGAGTGATTGGTGTGTACAATCTCTTAAGATTGATCCAATATTTTTCATATGCCCACTGAAAGTAGACAAAGATTCCTCAATAGACTGATCATCACCAATATCGGTAAAAACCTGACTATATAGAGGCATTTCTGTACCTTCTTCCGCAGGGACAAAATAGATTGATTGATGCATCAGAGCAAAAAGTCCTACTGTCTTAATTGTGACAGTTTTCCCTCCTGCGTTTGGACCACTGATTACTACAGCTCTGCAATCTGAATCCAATTCCAGCGTGATAGGAACCGCGGAATCATGTAATAAAGGATGTCGTGCCTTGATAAGTTTAACACTGTTACTGTGCGAACATATGGGACGTACGCATTGGTGACGGTCAGCATATAAACTTCTTGCATAGAGACTATCAGCATAGGCTATTTGTTGTGAAAGCAAAGAAATCTCTTCGATTACCTTCCGAGCTTTCTCAGACAGATCATATAGGATACGTGCAATTTCAATATGAATTTGCTGTTGTGCCATTACAACTTGATTATTTAGTTCTACCAATCTATACGGTTCAATAAAAATTGTAGAACCCGAAGAACTATAGCTGTGAATAATTCCATCAGTAGTTGCCTTCTGGTCACTTCGAACAGGAAGAATTACTCTTCCATCTCTGAAAACAGGTTGAATATTAACTTCACTGCTTTGCTGTTTCTTTAAAAAATCCTGACTATAGCGCTGTCTCTCGTTTCGCTTTCTTTCAACTTCTCTGACCAGTCGAGCAATTGCTGGGTGCGAAGGTTTTACCTCTCCTGGACTATCTAATGTTTCAAATAATTGTGTAAGCAATTGGTTAAGGCTGTGATCAAAAGGCGAGAATAATCCGGTTGTGGGAAAAACTTCTTCATGTCTCACCGACTCAGCTTCACCCGGCATCTTTCTCGGCATTCTGCAGTAATCAATAAAAGTACGAGCAGCTTGGAGATACTCACCAAGTTCATAGAGTTGTAATCCATCTAACGCTCTGTTTGGAATTTTTAGTTCTTTCTGAATTGAATTAATGGGAGGAAATGAAACGGGAGAAAAATCTCTGTACGAAGCAAGGCGAATAAAGTCTTCAATACAATCCTGTCGATCAGCAAGAGTTGAAGTATCGAGAACAAAATCTTGCTGAATTACTGTTTCACGCCCTTCCTCTGAAAGACACAGTTTGCTCACTTCATGTAAAACAGTTTGAAATCCAAGATCATTGATACTGCGTTCTTTTATGGTGTTTTTCACCTTCTATCACTCTCCCAACTCTCTGGTCGCTGCTCCAATGATGCAATCATTCTCACATAGCTCTCGTATCGGTCACTATGAATTGCTCCCGATTCAACTGCATTCTGGATAGCACAATCAGGCTCATGAATGTGTAAACATGACTGAAAACCACATTTATCACGATATATTCTAAATTCAGGAAAACAATCTGCAATTTGATGCGGATCCTCATGGGGTATGTGTAATTCCCTCATCCCCGGGGTATCTACAACGTTGAATCCATGTGCGTCCAACATCACTGCATAATTTGTGGTATGCCGACCCCGATGGAATTTTTGTGAAATATCCTGAGTTTTTTGTACAATATCATCTCCAACCAAACCGTTCACAATTGTAGATTTCCCCACACCTGATTGCCCAATCATGGCTACAGTTTTATGCAGCAGTCTTTTCCTTAATGCGGTAATACCATCTGAATCGAAGGCAGAAAGAGAAAAAATTTCATATCCAAGTTTTTCATAAAGATTAAATCGGTCAAGCTGCTCCTCAGTAAGCATGAGATCACACTTGTTTAGAATAATCATAACAGGAATTTGATGAGCACACACGATAGCTCGATCTATGAATCGTGGTCTAAATGGTGGTTCATCAGCAGAACTAATACAAAGTATTAGATCCATATTTGCAACGAGCGTCTGGTTTACAGAACGTTTTGCATTCCAACGTTCAAAACTGTTAGTTCTCTGTACCCT
>CAZTUL010000041.1:4487-20755 GCA_964616275.1 uncultured Spirochaetaceae bacterium
TTCTATGTTTAAATGTGTCCCATGTGCTGTAGAAGGATGTAAACGTTATGCTCTTGAGGATATGTACACGTGTCTTCATCATGCTGAAAATAGCGAAGAGGTATTTCAATCAATCATCGCTTCTATCAATGATACACATCGCCACAGAGATATTGTGATGACCGATGCAAGAATTAAGGATTTTGATTTTTCCGGTATCCAACTGTCTACATCAGATTTTGCCCGATGCGTATTTGAAAATGTCAATTTTTCAAATTCAAAAATTCAAGCCTGTTTCTTTGATTTCTGCATCTTTGAACGATGTGTTTTTACTGGTGCTGACGCAAGACACTCAGTAGTGGCAGGTTCTAAACTGATCGATTGTTCCTTCACCGACACCTTGCTTATTCATACAAATTTTACTGGAATTGATGCACAAAACTGTGATTTTAGTTCATCTGATCTCTATTATTCAAATTTCTCATCTTCACACCTGGTAGATATAAAATTTATTGATTGCAATCTAAAGAATGCCGATTTTCGATTTTCCGACAGAGATAACGTTTCATTTAAATATTCTAACTACGAGGAGGCGAGTTTCTCGTAACCTCTATGAAAGTATTCTTCCATTTTTCTTTAAGTGAATACTCAAACACCTATCTTGTAGGACCGGAAGATGGTGGAGATGCCCTTCTTATTGATCCGGGGCATATTAATCTTGAGCTAATTGAGCGGATTGAGAAGAATCGTTTTACCATAGCTCATGTGCTGTTAACACACAGACACGAAACTCATACAAAAGGTTTAGGAACGCTTGTAAAAATATATAATCCAAAAGTATATGCAGGTTCTCCCGGAGTCTATGATGTTCCGGTAATAAAAGTAACTGATAAATCTATTATGGATTTGAGTGGTATTACAGTAGAGTGCATACAAGTACCTGGTCATACCATTGATTCATTTGTGTACAAAATCGGTAATTCACTTTTTACTGGAGATGTGCTATATGCCGGAAGAATCGGAACTACAAGCGGGGTGTTGGAAAAAGCACTTCTTCTACGAGGAATTAAAACTCGTCTACTTACGTTAGATGAGCGTTTTCTTGTATTTCCTGGTCATGGAACTATTACTGCATTAAAAATAGAAAAATTGTTTAATCGTGAACTTATTGATGCAATGGCAAGCGACGATTTAGCTCAATTAAGTCATCCATCGGTACTTACGTAGCAAACTGATTTTTTACAGATCGTATAAAATCGGAAAATCTTCTTGGTAAAGGAGCACGAAATCGCATCTTCTCTTTTGTTTCAGGATGAAAAAATTCTAATGTAAAGGCATGGAGCAAAAGTGTTTCCTGCGGATGTTTCTTTCGCCGATTGTTGTAGAGAACATCTCCAATTATCGGACAACCTATGTGTGCCATATGTACGCGTATCTGATGAGTTCTACCGGTATATAATCGTATACGAACAAATGCGAATTCGGGATACTGACGAAGTACTACATATTCAGTTTTAGCTTGTTTCCCCTCCTTTTCACCCCCTACAGAAAATTTTTTCCGATCTTTTCTGTCACGTACCAAAGTAGTCTCAATACACCCTCTTCTTTTTGTTAAGACACCGGATACGATAGCAATGTAGTATTTTGTGGTAACTCGATCCTTGAACTGTTTAGATAAATCTGCATGTGTCTTTCTGTTCTTTGCAATTACCATAACTCCCGAAGTATCTTTGTCTAATCTATGAACGATTCCCGGACGTAATGTGTTAATCCCATGTTCATCACTTTCATTCAGATTTTCTTCAGAGTCTGGAGAAAAGAATTCATCACCATACCGAAATACAAGTGCATTCACCAGGGTATGATTCCAATTCCCTGCACCGGGATGCACTACCAGTGATTGTTGTTTATTAATTACCAATAAACTTTCATCTTCATAGATAATATTCAGTGGGATATCCTGACCTTCTGCAGAATCAAACAATTCTTCAATCCAACGTACAGTTATCAAATTTCCTGTTTTTACCATTTTACTTTTCTTTACTTCTTTACCATTAATAAGAAAAACAGTTTTGGGATTTGAGGCTAAGGACCTCGGAAAGTCAGGAACATGAAGAGAGATCCACGTATCAATTCGGGAGCATACAGCATCTTCTTCTACGACAAGGTCAATGGAATGCTCTTTTACAGCCATTATTCCTGCATCTCCCCTATGATATAATCTGCAACAGCAATCACAAGAGAAAGCCCTCCTGCAATTCCAATTACAGTCATTGTATCGACAAACGGATCTTGTGAAAATTTTGCAGCACCGAGAAGCTGTGCTGTCGAATAAGCAAGTCCGGTGACTCCAATGGTAATGGGCAGCGAACCGAACATGAGTGTTTCTGCCCTTCTCAATTTAACACTCCACTCAGGGAATTCATCAATTCTATAAGGCTCGTAATCTGCAGCTCCAAGAATAGTAATGCTGAAGACTACCAACAAAATACAGGCTATGCATTTCTTCACGAATAATCTCTCCCTCCGAAGAGTGCTGTACCAATACGGACCATGGTTGACCCTTCCTGAATTGCCCAATGATAGTCCTGACTCATACCCATTGAGAGCGTAGAAAAATCGATATTCGGGAATTTTTGCTTGCTTTTCTCACCTATCTCTCTAAGTTTTGCGAATGCTGTCCTTACCTGAGTTTCATTTTCTGTAAGTGGACCAATAGTCATAAGACCATTTATTTCAATACCTGGAAGCTGTGCCGACGCCTCCAACAGCATTAGGTATTCCGAAAAGTCGGAAAAACCCGATTTTGATTCCTCCTCTGAGGTGTTCCATTCAATTAGAACTGGGATGACTTTTCCTAATTTTTCAGCTTCATTACTTACTAAAGTGGCAAGACGTAATGAATCAATTGAATCAATAGCATCAACTGAGGCAACAGCCTTCTTTACTTTATTTGATTGTAGATGACCAATAAGGTGAAGTTCGAATCCATTTCGATTCTCCGGGAATTTCTTTTGAATTTCTTGTACTCGGTTTTCTCCAAAAAGAAACAACCCTGAGGAGACAGCTTCGCAGACTGCATCATAAGGATGCGTCTTAGATACTCCCATGAGGTGAACAGTATCGGTTCTTCCACATTTCAATTTTGCTGCTTCTATTGATTCACGTATAACGTCTATCCTGTCTCTCATGGTCATGATTCATATTCTCCTTGACAGAATTCAGTACTGTATACATAGATTCTTTGTAATGTCTCATGCACCATTGGCTAATGCAACATACATATATACATCCTGATATCCTTCTAAATCTGATCGATAATAGTGTTTCAACGGACCAGCTTCACGCACCATACCGGCTTTCTCCATTACTCTACCCGATGCGACATTATTAATTGAATGACAAGCCTCAAGTCTATGAAAACCAGCAACATCTAAGCCAAACCGAAGTACACACTGCAATGCTTCTGTTGCATACCCTCGATTCCATGAACTTTTTGTAAGGCAGTACCCGATTTCACCTCGATTATCATGCAGACTCATAATTTCTATCCCTATTGACCCTATTACGATAACCTCTTCTCTCAGTTCAATAGCCCAATGGAAGAATGGCGGGTGTTTTTCACTGTCAATCCAACTTTGGATTATTCGCCTTGATTCCTGAATTGAGGTATGCTGGCTAAATCGAAGAAATTTTGTTACCTCTGAATCACTGGACCACGAGAAGAGTGCTTGTGCATCGTCCAAGGTAAATGGTCTCAGGATGAGCCGTCGTGATGAAAGGATTGGAGATGTTATTCTCTTGATGTCTGAATCGGTCATATACGCATCATGAGAAAAACTGTTACACCTGTCAACACTAAAAAAAGCTTGCTATGAGAATGTAAGATCCTCAGAACAAGCTTTCTATACGTTTGGGGGGTGAGGGATTTGAACCCACGACAGCCTGCTTGTAAGGCAGGAGCTCTCCCACTGAGCTAACCCCCCGCTTCATGTAACGAGGAAGAACTTAACACAGAGCGAAAGATTTTGTCAACAGAGTTATTGCTTTAGTTTTATAACAATCGCTATTCTTTCAAGGTATAATAAAACAGCATACTCTTTTTCGGTTGAGTCTTTATCTGAAACACATCATCACTTATATCCAGGGTCTTTTCCGATGTCCATTCACGGATCGTGTCAATCGCCATATGGTGAAGATCCAATGAAATATGTTTTTCAGTATCCGATCTATTCAGACACAAAAGTATTCCCTCCTGCTTATAGGTCCGTGAAAAAATCACCGTTGAATTATCATACCACTCTGTTCTCCAGTCCCCCTTTGCAAACACCTGAGAATTATTTCGAAGATTCCCGAGCATTTTATACAGATTATAGAATCTCAGATCCCATGTATCCTTCTCCCATTGCATGGGATATCGGGCACCCTCATTGCTTTCTATGGTACCGGATAAACCAATTTCATCTCCATAATAGATGTTCGGAACTCCAGGTAAAACATACAGCAGCATGATAATACCCTCGTACATATCCCAATCAAAAATTCGTGTGTGATTATGTAGCCTCATTGTGTCATGTGAATCCAGTAGATTAAACTGTCTGTCTACAAGTTGATCAGGAATAGCATTGAGGTGTTGAGAAATTGCATCTGACAGTTCCTTTCCCGTAAGTGGCCGCCCCGATTCATCTGAATGTCCCCAATTGCTCATGAGGTACGTGTCTTGCTGTCCATACCACCTGCGTAACAATCTTCCGGAACCAAAATAATTCATGGCTGAATCCCATTGATCTCCCTGCAGATAATCCGATGCATCTTCCCATGCCTCACCAATGAGATACGTTTCTGGCTGTACAGCTTTCAGGTGTTTTCTAACCTCACGCCAGATTTCGTGGCAGAATTGATCTTTTCCGTATCTTCCGGTATCTGTACCAACATCGAATCGCCAGGCATCAATACAAAACGGTTCTTGTATGAATTTCTGTAGAACTGAATGGTTATCTCGGTACATGATATTCCGTAACTCGCTGTTGGAGTAATTCAATTGTGGAAGTGTATGCACTCCTTCCCAAAATACAAATTCCCCTTGGTCATCTTTATAATAGTACGCCGCTTCGGGCGAATGAGCATCCTCCATTGCCTTTTTGAACCATGCGTGTTCACTACCACTATGATTTATTGAGATATCCAACATAATTCGAATACCAGCATCATGGAGTTTGCCTACGAGGTGAATTAAAGCTTCATCCCCTCCTAGGTGTTCATCGACATGAAAGAAATCAGTACAATCATACCTGTGATGCGTTTTAGCCGAGAAGATTGGATTCAGATATACTGCAGTAATTCCTAATTCTTTGAAATGATCAACCGCCTGAGAAATACCTTCGAGATCTCCGTTATAAAAGTCGAGACACCACCCTTCGCTATATGCAGGAGGAGTTTGGTTACATGATAAAGCTTGAGTTACATGACCATCAAATTGATATTCATGTGTCTTAACTCCAATGCTTGGATTACCATTTTTAAATCTATCGGGAAAGATTTGGTAGAATGTTGATCCGGGTACCCAGGAATCCAATTGTAATCCGGTATCAATCGAAAACATACTTGCTTTTGCTGGATGGAATCTTTGAATTCCTTTCCTTGTATAAAATATCCACCCGTCGTCTGTTTCAATCTGGAATGAAAAATACCATCGTTCTTCGTTCGCTGGAGGAATATCTGTAGTATATGTAATTCTGGCTCCATAAATTGAGGATAGCATGGAGAAGTACTGTGAAATTCCATCTAATAGAGCATGGCACACTACTTGCTTAACTGGTGCATCAGAAACCATCTTCAAAGAAACTGATGTTTGAATTCCGTATGTCACCGGAAAAGGTGAGATGAATTCATCATTTACCATACATCTAATACTTCTTTCCCAATTATTCATATGACCTCTATAAAAAATAAAAATTTTTAGTTGACCGGTTTAGAAAACCGGTTTAGCATTAGTATGAAAGATAGATACTAGTCAGTCAAGACTTGTCTTTCATTTTCGATAGGATTCAGTTGAATCCAAAATATTTCATAAGGAGTAGGATATGAAAAAACGGATTGTTGTGTTGCTTGTTATCCTCTGCACTGTCTCGCTTTCGGTATTTGCCGGTGGACAAGCTGAAGCAGACAAAGGATATGATTTGTACATTTACAACTCAAAAGGAGAGAATGCTGCTCAATTTGCGGATATGGCTAAGGCATATGAAGCAGAAACTGGAGTTCGAGTTAAGACATTTTCAATCGGAAGTGGTCAAGATCATATGGAAACCCTCCGTGCAGAGATGAATTCCAGTAATAAACCATCAATTTTCTCTATACAGGGTGTAAAAGAGCTTATTGAATGGTATCAGGGTGGATTTGTTGTCGACTTTAACAAAGTTACAGATGCAAAATTTAAGAGTTTTTCAGATGCAATCGCCCCTTCTCTCAGACTTACTAACGATGGCTCCAATAGTTTTGGTGTACCGTACAACGTTGAAGGTTATGGGTATATTGTTGATACTCAAATGGTTGCAGATCTTTTTGGTACAGGTAAGGTTGAAGCATTTATTGCCGATACGAAGGCTGCAACATATGCTGAGTGGGAAACACTCGTAAAAGCACTCGATGCATATATTAAAAACAACAAAGCCGCAACAGTTAAACTAAACGGAAATAGTTATACTCTTGCTGCAAATAAGACAGGTCTTGCAAAGAACCTAAACGGCGTTTTTGCAGTTATGGGTGCTGAAAAATGGACATATGGAGACCACTTCATAAACGTTGCACTGAATGCAGCTTTTGGAGATCCTAATGCTGCAGCTAATTCTACAGATGCAGATGTTGAAAAACTGCGAGGAGCTCTTACCGCTTATGCAAAAGCTCTTGATCTTAAGACATCGTATCTTGCCGGTCTAAACGGCCCTGCAAAACGAGGACAGGATTTTGTTTCATCAGCAAATTTCGGCTATGACCAAGCAGTTCAGATTTTTGCAGATAGTAAGGCCATTTTCTTTAAACAGGGCAACTGGGCTTATGGAAATATCGCTAATGTTAATGAAAAGCAAGCCGAAAGACTTGAATTCCTCCCAGTAAAGATGCCGTTCCAAGCAGCGGATGTTATCTTAGCAGGTATGACCGTAGACAAACTTAATACCTCTATTCCTGTATTTGTGCCTAACTACTATGCAATTAACAGTATGGTTCCTGCTGCTGAGCAGAAACTTGCGATGGATTTTCTTGTTTGGCTTAACACAAGCGAAACAGGCAAGAAATTTGTTGTCGAGGATTTTAATTTTATTCCGTATAACGCAGACCCAGCTACTACCACACTACCAAACAGCCTCGGTAATTCTATTCTAGATTATATCACTTCTGGAAATATTATTGCAGCACCATATCATGGAGCACCAGCTACATGGTCAGGAGATGTCGTTGGACTTCGACTCATGGAACAATATTTGACAAAAGCAACCTGGACAACTCAGGATTATAAAGAAATTGTTGATTATGCTATTCAAACCTGGCAGAATCTCAACTAGCTGAAAGGTTCATTATGCAGTCCGCGACTCCATACATGGGAATCGCGGACTCTTGGTGTATAAGGAGAATTGGAATGGATATCTATAAAAAATGGTTTTGGATCCTACTAGCTCCTGCTATTTTATTATTTTTCTTGGTAATTATTTTTCCCTTTATTGTTGGACTGCTCAATTCCTTTCTTGCGTGGCGAGGCACCTATTACTTCGATCCTGAAACAGGGATACGAGCTCAAAGTATGTTCTCATCATTTATAGGATTTGAAAATTATACTAATGCATTTAAGGATGAACGATTTATTCGAGCATTGGTGTATACGATTCAATATACTTTTGTTGCAGTAGTTGTTGTGAATATCGTAGGTCTAGGACTTGCACTATTAGTCACTAAAGCACAAAAAGGAGCCAGCCTTTTCAGAACAGTGTTCTTTTTACCTAACATGCTAGGTGGATTAGCCTTAGGTTTCATTTGGCAATTCATTTTTCAAATAGTTTTTACGAACCTTCTTTTCAGCCCGGATGGGCTCCTGCATATCCCATTTCTTCGATATATGACTCAGGATAGTACCAAAGCCCTTTTTGCACTTGTTATTCTCAATGCATGGCAATTTGGAGGTTATATGATGATTATTTATATAGCTGGCCTGAATAACATATCAAGGGATTATTATGAAGCAGCAAGTATAGATGGTGCAACACCTATACGGACATTCAGATCAATTACTGTTCCCATGCTTATGCCCTCATTTACTGTAGTGTTCTTTCTTACACTTTCAAACTCCTTTAAATTGCTGGATCAGAACATAGCTCTCACCGATGGAGAATTTAACACTCGCTTGTTGGCTATGCAGATTCTAAGAACTGTAAAAGACACTGCACCTCCCGATTACGGAAAAGCTCAAGCCCAAGCAGTCATATTTTTCCTGCTTGTCGCCTCAATTACTCTCACGCAAGTATACGTTACAAAAAAGCGTGAATTGGAGCTGTAATTATGGCATATCAATCTCGTGAAAGTGTCGCAGTAACTGGTGATACCAACTATTTTTTAAAGAAGAAAATCAAATTGGGAATCACTTATGTGGTTTTAATACTTATCGCCCTCTATACATTAGCTCCCCTTTGGTTTCTATTCACCAATTCATTCAAGGGGCAAGCCGATATTATTCGAGACCCTCTTGGGCCGCCCCAATCGTTTTCCTTCTCATATATTCTCAATGCAATTAGTCAGATTCACTTTTTCCGATCTTTGATAATAACCTTCCTGATAACATTCTTTTCTGTAGGTCTCATCGTGACAATTTCTTCACTAGGGGCATGGATGCTTGTACGTAACAAGACTAAATGGTCGCAGGTTATTTTTATGGCGTTTGTTGCGGCAATGCTTATACCATTCCAAGCCATCATGTACCCACTCATTCAATTTTTTGAAACATTAGGCCTAAAAAATGCACCAGGTCTCGTCCTGATGTATGGAGGTTTCGGCTTGAGTATGTCGATATTCCTCTACCATGGATTCGTTAAAGGTGTTCCTAAAGGAATTGAGGAAGCAGGAATTATTGATGGCTGTAATATTTTTCAACTCTTTTATCACATCGTATTACCTCTACTCTCATCAATCACCGTAACGGTAATCGTACTCAACTCGATGTGGATATGGAATGATTACTTGCTCCCATTCCTCGTCGTGGGAAACTCAAATACGAAAACGCTTGTCCTTGAATTGTATTTTGCAAGAATTTTAGCTGGACAGTTTGGAAATCCGTGGGAACTTATCTTCCCTGCAGTGTTAGTTACCATAGTACCTATTGTCATAATCTTTCTTTTCCTGCAAAAATACATAGTTAAGGGTATCACAGACGGTGCAATAAAATCGTAGTAAGGATTTATACTATTTCATGAAGGCTGAAAATGATTATCAGAGGAGCTTTATCAACCGCCTCGAGTATTATGAACCTGAACTTCACAGGCTCTATGCTTCGCTCTACGGTGAGAACGGGTACAAGAAACTCCTCGAAATGATTCAATTACGATGGTCTGCTCGACCGGATTCAATGGTTGAATTAGATAGTCAACGCCTTGAAAATCCCCACTGGTATCAAGAATCAGCCATGATTGGCATGATGCTTTATGTTGATAATTTCTCGGGTACATTTGCAAGCATGCCTGCTCGGTTGGATTATCTGCAGGAGCTGGGGGTTACCTATCTTCATCTCATGCCGGTTTTCTCTATGCCAAAGACATTGAATGATGGTGGATATGCGGTAAGTGACTTTACATCAATCGATGAACGTTTCGGCACAAACGAAGAATTCGATATTTTTACCGAAGCTTGTCATGCACGTGGAATAAGTGTGTGTATTGATTTTGTGTTGAACCATACGTCTGATGAGCATGCTTGGGCTCTTGCTGCACGTGAAGGTGACCCAGAATATGCCTCTCGTTATTTTATTTTTGAAACAAGAGAAATGCCCGATGCGTATGAGAAAACGGTAAATGAAGTATTTCCTGTTCTTGCACCTGGGAATTTTACCTATAACGCTCATATGGCCAGTTGGGTGCTTACAACCTTTAATCATTATCAGTGGGATCTTGATTATAGAAATCCTGTTGTACTTTATGAAATGGCTAGTGCTTTGTTGCAAATGGCGAATAGAGGAGTCGATATTTTTCGATTTGATGCAATCCCCTATATTTGGAAAAAGTGGGGAACTTCCTGCAGAAATCTTCCTCAAGTGCATTCCATTGTACGCATATTTCGAATTTTATTAGAAATAGTTGCTCCTGGGGCCATAATCAAAGGTGAAGTCGTTATGGCACCTCAAGAGGTTGCCCCCTATTTCGGCAGTGAAAAAGCACCTGAGTGTCACCTGCTCTATAATGTCACTCTCATGGTTGAATTATGGAATAGTCTGGCAACGCGTGATACAAGAATGCTTGCATCGCTTATACAAAAAATCCCAGATAATATCCCATCTGGTGCGTGCTGGGTGAATTATGCACGTTGTCATGACGATATTGGGTGGGGATTCAATGAACAAGATGCTGAGGCAATAGGATACGATCCGTTTTCTCATAAACGCTTTCTTATAAATTTTTATCTTGGTGCATTTCCAGGAAGTTTTAGCAGAGGGGAACTTTATGAATCTGATCCACGAACTCTCGATGCACGGAACTGTGGAACATGTGCATCTCTATGCGGATTGGAACGAGGAATACTTGAGCGTGATGAATATCAACAAGAGTTAGCAGTTAAGAGAATAATACTGCTTCATACGTTTTGTATGGCTGCAAATGGTATTCCTGTTCTATATAGCGGTGATGAAATTGGCCAGCTGAATGATTATTCATACATTCACGATATGCATAAAGCTAGAGATAGTAGGTATTTACATAGACAATCATTTGATTGGGCTGCAGCAAGTCGAAGAACAGATCTTAGCTTACCGGGATCTCAGGTATTTAGAAAAATCCATAGATTCATTGCGATTCGCAAAGGACAACATCTCATGGGCTCTTCTAATACATTGACCACGTTTCCAACTCGAGATAATGGCGTTATCGGTATGATGGTCGAACCAAGGATTTCAGCGAACGATGATGAAATTCTTGTTGTTCTGGCAAATTTTACTGAATTTCAGAAATCCATAGAAATAGATACTTCATATCGAAGTAGACTGAGAAATAATTCATGGACTGACCTCGCTCAAGGAAAACATGTGCGACTCGCTGGAGATCCAGTAGTTCTTGGCCCATACGAAATTCTTCTACTCACAAGGAGCACATGAGATGAACGATGAATTAAAAAAAGGTAAGAGAGTTACCATTAATGATATTGCGAGAATTTCAGGATATTCAAAAACAGCTGTCTCTTTTGCTTTTAATGATCCGTCTAGGATCTCAGTAAAAGCCTGTGCAACCATACAGAGAGTTGCTGAAGAGTTAGGGTATTATCCCGATCCGTTGGCCCGAAAATTTTCTTTACAAAGACACGAAAGTATTGGATTTCTCTTACCGCAGCATATCCATTTCTCTTTTCAGAACCCCTATATTATGCAAGTAGTTGAAGGAATCGGTTCGGTCTGCCAAAAATATGGCAATACCCTTACCCTGATTCCTCCTCTTAATGAAAGTGTTCTGGATGCAGTAAGGTGTGCTGCCGTAGATGGCCTTATCACTCAGGGTATGAGTGTTGAAATGGAAATAGTTGACTCGATTAAAAAACGAAAACTTCCCTTCGTGACGATTGATGGTATACCTTCTGTTGATATGCCTTCAATAAACATCGATGATAAGGATGCAGCGTATAGTATTATGCGTATGGTACTGGAGCGAGGACACAAAAGAATAGCAATTATTGGATTAGCAGAAGTTTCATATGAAAAACATGCACCAGCTAGTATTCAGAGAGCGAGACTTGAAGGATATTTGCGAGCACTCAAGGAATTTGACCTTGATTTTTCTTCTCCTTCAGTTGGTCTTTATACCTCAGAAACAACACTTGATGAAGGAAAACACATGGCGAGTATGTTGCTTAGTGGAAGATTTAAACCCACGTGTGTAGTCTCAATGAGTGATATAGTTGCTCTTGGATGTATCCTTCAATTTACAGAACAGGGAATTTCTGTACCGGAAGATATTTCTGTTGTCGGATTTGACAATATAGTTGAATCTTCATATATTCTTCCGTCTCTTACCACAATCGATCAACCTGCTGGTGAAAAAGGACGTCGTGCAGCTGAAATGCTCTTTACTCTTATCAGAGGTGAACATTTACCCCAAACACATATAACCATCCCTCATAGGATTATTGAGCGGGATTCATTAAGTTCGATTGAGGAACAGAATGAAAATTAAACAAAATCGTCATTCCGGTATTCTGTTACACATAAGCAGCCTCCCGGGTCCATGTGGAATAGGAGATTTGGGTGTTGAGGCGTACGCCATGGCAGATTTACTTGCAAAAACAGGTTTTGATCATTGGCAGATTTTACCACTCGGTCCAACTGGGTTTGGTAATAGCCCATATGCCTCCAGATCGACGTTTGCAGGGAATGAACTGTTTATAGATGTAAGAAAACTTGTTACCTGGAAATTACTGAAAGAAGATCAAATCTTTTTTGATGAACAGCATGCATCTACTGAGAGTAAAAATTATATTGATTACGAAGCAGTCATCTCGTACAAAATCCCCCTTCTGAAAATGGCTGCACAGCAGTTTATGTCATTAGGCCCGAGCGGGATTCAATTTAAACAATTTCAATCATTTTGTAAAATTGAAGAATATTGGTTACATGATTATGCCCTTTTTATGACGCTTTTTGAAGAATTTGGAGATGCTCGATGGTTTTCCCATTGGCCATCTCAGTACGCCAAGAGAGACGAAGCATCATTATTTGAATTTAGTGAATCACATGAACAACAGATTCAGATTTGGAAAATCCTTCAATTTTTCTTTCATATTCAATGGAAGGAGTTTCGTACGTACGTAAATAATATGGGAATAAAAATTATTGGTGATATTCCCATTTTTGTTGCATCCGATAGTGTTGATACGTGGAGTAATAAACATCTTTTTAAAACAGATGCATCTGGAAATTTTTCTGCTGTTTCTGGTGTACCACCCGATTTTTTTAGTGCAACCGGACAACTTTGGGGGAATCCTGTATATGACTGGAACGTATGTTCCTCTCAATCTTATCAATGGTGGATGGAAAGACTTTCAAAAATTTTACAATTTGTAGATGTTATCAGAATTGATCACTTTAGAGGTTTTGATGCCTACTGGGAAATCCCTGCTGGAAGTCCAACTGCGGAGTATGGTTCTTGGATACATGCTCCTGGTAAAGATTTTTTCCAAGTCATGCAGAAACGGCTTGGTACTGTACCGATAATTGCCGAAGATCTTGGAGTAGTAACTCCAAGTGTGGAACAACTACGCGATATGTATGGTTTTCCTGGAATGAAAGTGTATCAGTTCGGATTTATCTTAACAGAGCAGGGAAAACTCGATGGACATGAAGAATTCCTCCCCCATAATTATCCATATCAATGTGTTGCTTACACAGGTACACATGATAATGATACAACAAGAGGCTGGTTTGAAGCACTCTCACCGGAAATACAGAAAGTTGTATGTGAATATCTTGATTGTGAACCAGAGGCTGTTGTATCAAGCATGATAAGAACTCTCATTGCATCACATGCTCGAAATATTATTATACCGATTCAGGATATCTTCAATCTCGATACCTCAGCAAGAATGAATAAACCTTCAACATGTGGTTCTCTGAATTGGAGCTGGCGTGTCACTGAAGAATTATTGCTTGAATTCCCCGTAACAAGATTACGAAATCTTCTTTTTCTGTATGGTCGACACCCGCTTACATAACTAGCACTTTAGAAGAAAAACTTTACCATCTGATTTCATACCATTGGTTGACATTCACGCATATGCTATTTTATTATATATATGAACATTCAATCATACATGAATGTTTAGGAGATCTTATGGACCATGAAAAGGTATACACCATTACAGGCGTTGATTGTGCAGTTTGTGCAGCAAGAATTGAAAAAGCCCTGAATACTATTTCTCATATAAACACATCAGAGATAGATATTATTCACGAAAAACTACGCATTCACACTTCTGAGGATTTAACTCCAGAGTTGGAAAAAACTATTCAAGATACTATAGATCATGTTGAGTCAGGAGTTATTGTCACTACAGAAGAATTAGGAAAAACAGAAAAGTCAGATACAATCACTGCTGTAGGAAATTCCATTTCCTTGATTGTACCTGTGAGAGTACTAGTTTCTTTAGCAGCTGTTGGTGCTGCATGGTTTGTAACGAATCCGCAACTCTCATTCATGCTATTTATTGGTGCCTACCTCCTGGTTGGGTATGAAGTTGTGTTACAGGCTCTAAGAAATATATTTCGTGGCTCAGTTTTTGATGAAAATTTTCTTATGACGATAGCAACATTAGGAGCATTGATTATTGGGGAATATGCGGAAGCTGTTGCTGTTATGGCATTCTATCAAGTTGGGGAATATTTTCAGAATTTGGCTGTACATCGATCCAGAAAATCAATTGCAGAACTCATGGATATTAAACCATTAAAGGCAACAATCATTAAAAATGCTCAACCTATCGTTGTCACACCCGAAGAAATATCTGTCGGCGATGTCATTTTGATTCGTGCAGGAGAAAAAATCCCTGTTGACTGTCGCGTTGTTTCTGGAACATCTACATTAGATACGCGAGCTCTAACTGGTGAGTCTGTTCCTAAAATGGTAGAACCTGATGATGAACTATTGAGTGGATCGGTGAATGGATCTGGTGTTCTCCACGCAATCGCTTTAAAGCGATATTCAGATTCTACGGTTGCCTCTCTACTGAAACTTGTAGAAGAATCGGGAAGAAGAAAAGCGAAAGCTGAACAATTTATAACAAAATTTGCACGTTACTATACACCGAGTGTAGTATTTCTTGCTTTAGCTTTATCTTTATTTCCACCGCTCTTTAATCAGGGAAGCTTTTCTACATGGATCTATAGAGCTCTTGTTTTTCTTGTAATCTCATGCCCATGTGCACTGGTTATTTCTGTACCGTTAGGTTTTTTTGCCGGTATTGGTGGGCTCGCCAAAATGGGTGTCATGGTAAAAGGTGGGAGCTACATTCAAACCTTAGCTAAAACTAAACAGATTGTGTTCGATAAGACAGGAACCTTAACAGAAGGAACGTATACAGTTTCGGAAATTCGAATAGATACTCAGAGTGAATTACATGAGAAAGACATCATACTCTACGCACAGGCCGTGGAATCTTCTTCGCACCACCCCATCGCAAAGGCTTTAAGTGGCTATGCTCAAGAATTATATGAACAAAATCTAGAGGCATCATCGGTAAAAGAAATTCCCGGGAAGGGAATGATAGGCATTGTTGATAACCATACGATAATCGTAGGAACTGATAAACTCATGATGGAACATAATCTGAGTGTCCCAAAAGAGCTCGGAGGTTCCGATGTTGCTTCGGTTCTAATTGCTATTAACCAGAGGGTTTATGCGAGAGTTCTCGTAGCAGATTCAGTAAAAAGAGAGGCAAAAAGAGCAATCGCTTCACTAAAAGAACTCGGGATACGTGATATTCGACTATTGAGTGGTGATACCCATTCTGTTGTTCAGAAATTAGCTGATTCAGTTGGTATTAACAACTTTATAGGAGAATTATTACCTCATCAGAAAGTAGATCACGTCGAAAATTTACTTAAAGAAAACTATAGAGATGGTTCCTTAGCGTTTATAGGAGATGGGATTAATGATGCGCCGGTGCTTGCTCGTGCCGATGTGGGAATTTCGATGGGCACCATTGGTTCTGATGCTGCCGTGGAGGCCTCTGATGTGGTAATCATGACCGATAACCTTATGAGAATCCCACAGAGTATACGTCATGCCAGAAAAATAGTTTCTATAGTAACGCAGAATATAGTATTTGCTATTGCAATTAAAGTGCTGGTTATGATTCTCGGGGCGTTTGGATTTGCATCAATGTGGATGGCAGTATTTGCAGACACTGGAGTAGCACTACTTGCGGTATTCAATTCGCTGCGTGCATTATTTCATGAGTAAAGAATGAGAGAACAAAAAGCCAAGAAAGAGGTCTCTCGCATTACCAGGCAAATCAATTTTAACGACTATCTTTATAGAATTATTCATTTATGTTATGAT
>CAZTUL010000042.1:0-20664 GCA_964616275.1 uncultured Spirochaetaceae bacterium
TCACTTTGACAAGGTGGTTTGAACCTGTTACGATTCGCGCATGAAACGAAATCGGCTGGGCGATAGTGCCATAATTATTGTTGCAGTGGTAATTATCGCTTTGAGCCTCGGAACGTATGCCAATTTTTCTGGTGAACCGCAGGTGCATGTGAGAACCGATAATGGCGAATTCATCTATGATCTCTCGGTAGATACATTTGCGACCTTTGCTGGTCCTGTGGGCGATACTACAATAGAGATTCATGAAGGAAAAGTTCATGTACACGATTCCGACTGCCGAAATAAAGTGTGTATTTCGGCTGGCTGGGTATCGCGGCCGGGAGACTGGATTATTTGCCTACCTAATAACGTTTTCGTTTTGATTGAGGGATCAATCCAAAACAACGAGGGAGGTGTTGATGATACCGCATTCTAAGCACAATCGGCCGATACAAATCGAATTTGTTGCACTTCTTGCAGCCTTCGCACTATTTCTATCTACCGTCGAGTATCTTATTCCTAAACCGCTTCCATTCATGCGCATCGGGCTCGCAAATCTTCCTTTGATTATCGGTCTTGGGTTACTCAACGACAGAGAATACCTGTTGCTGGCATTTCTTAAAGTTCTGGGGCAAGGGTTGGTTACCGGTTCGCTGTTCTCATATATTATACTGTTCTCATTTGGTGGAACGGTATCGAGTGCATTTATCATGTATGTACTGTACAAATACGGGCGAACATGGGTATCGCTCATTGGTGTGAGTGTAGCAGGAGCCATGGCAAGCAATATCACACAGCTACAGCTTAGTCGCTTAATCCTTTTCGGGGATGCCGCACGTCTCATTGCCCCACCCTTTCTTGTTGTTGGCCTCATAACCTCCATTATTCTGGGAATTTTTGCCGAACAGTTTGTAAGTCGGTCAACCTGGTATCAGTCACAATTGGAGGGTAACACGTGAAAGCAAGTCAGGTTCGACTCATCATGGGACTGGTTGCCCTTCCTGCAATCCTTCTTCAGGACAATCTTATAGGAATTCTACTTCAGACGCTCTATGTAATTGTGCTTGCTGTCTCGCACGGAAGAAAGTTCCGCGTTCTCCCCAACCTTATATTGCTCGTCTCTGTTTCAAGTGCTCATCTGTTACAACCGAATGGACTACACCTTTTTTCTATAGGCAGTTTTCCCATTACGGTTGGGGCACTTCTCTTAGGAGCAAGAAAAGCCTTCACCCTTATCTCTCTACTGTATCTTTCACACTACATGATAACCGGGAAACCACAATTCCCTGGAAAGCTCGGCCGTCTCATATCACTACAATTTTATTATTTTGATGCAATTACTACCCGGTGGCGAAGTATTACTCCTAAACGACCATTCATAGCTGCTATCGATCAATTAATGCACTCACTTGCAGCAGACAATTTAACTGAAGCTGCAGCATCTCAGCCTATAGCGACATCAAGTTCGCAGCCACAGGCTTCCCACAGAGCACTTATAGCAAATGGAATTCACCTGCTTGTATTTTGGGGGCTATTTCTCTTAGGATCACTTAGAATATTGCCAGCACTTATGTAACTGTATAATCGGCACGGATGTAGATTACAGTTACTCAACAATCGTGAAAGCAGTATTTGAAATAGTATAATCAATGGTTCCGTTTTTTAATCCACTGGTGACTGAGAGTTTATTATCATCATACATGAACACTGCTTCAACTCCTTCCATAGCCTCAATCATCGCCTTTCCCTTCTCTAAACCGAGTGAATAGATTGCTGTGGATAGTGCATCGGCCATGAACGACTCAGAAGTAATAATGCTGGCACTTGTAATTTCAGTCAGTACCGGATACCCGGTCTTGGTATCTAGGATATGGTGGTACACAACTCCGTCAAGTTCAAGGAACCGTTCATACGGGCCACTGGTGACCAGAGCTTTCTCCTCTAAACCGACAATCATCACATGTCCGCCGCGTTCTTCATCGGGATTCTGGATACCGATTCGCCAGGGAGTACCGTCAACACGGGTTCCCATGGTCAATACATTTCCACCAAGATTTATAATCGCTTTCTGAACACCATGTGATAAAAGCACCTTTGCTGCTTCATCGGCCGCATAGCCTTTTGCAATTCCACCGAGATCGAGCATCATTCCAGCATCAAGAAGTTCAATGGTTAACTGTTCTTCGTTGAGAACTACACGATCATACCCTATAAGGGGAAGTAATCGATCAATTTCACTTTGGGGAGGTTTTCGCGGATTGTCACCACCGATATCCCACGCTGTAACGAGTGGTCCTACTGTTGGATCAAAGGCTCCACCACTGAGAGCTGCAGCTTCAAGGGATCGTTCAACAACTCGGAAGGTATCCTCAGAAACCTGAACAGGTCCTTTTCCTGCAGATGCATTCACAGCGGCTATCTCACTGGTATCGAGATGCAGGCTCATCCGAGCCTCAATATCTGCAATACGTGCAAAAGAATCAGCAAAAGCCTCATGTGTTGGATTGTCGTAGATTGTTATACGACACACTGTTCCCAACATGAGTTCTGACTGAGATTGCGGCTCCACTACAACTGACTCGTCCGATTTTGAACAAGAAATTGTAAAGATTCCTAAAAAAATGATTCCGATAAAAAAGAACCGAATTGCATTACTAGACTGTTTCATGATACTACTATATAAGTGATATATCGCAAAACGCGAAAAACAACAACCATCAAAACCGAATCTTCATATTCGGTTTATTTCAAACAAGGAAACAATGTGGTTTGAGACCAAAGGTATAAGGAGAGAACACATGGATAAAAAAAGGATTGTGATTCTTGGCGGAGGTTACGCTGGTGTACACGCTGCTAAGAGGCTGCACAAGGCTTTTAAGAAGCAGAAGGACAAAGTTGAGGTAACGCTCATAGATCGCCATAGACACCACATCCTCATGACGGAACTCCATGAGGTTGCGGGTAATCGTGTAGGGGAAGATTCGGTAAAAATTTCGTTCGATCGAATTTTTGCGGGAAAAATGGTAAATGTAGTTCGGGATGAGATTACCGATATTGACTTCAAAAAACAGACCCTCACCGGTAAAGGGGCTAAGTATCCATACGACCAGTTGATTATCGCGACCGGGGCAGAACCTACGGATTTTAATATTCCTGGAATCAAGGAACATGCTTTCTTTCTTTGGAGTTTGCCCGATGCACTTCGAATAAAACATCATATCCAAGAGATTGTTCGTGCCGCAGCATATGAAAAAGACGAAGCTACTCGGAGAGAGATGCTCACGTTTGTTGTTGCTGGGGGGGGTTTTACCGGTGTTGAATTGGTTGGTGAGCTCATTGAATGGCTTCCTATTCTCTGCAAGGAACATGGCGTTGATTACGATGAAGTAACACTCATGAATGCAGAAGCTCTGGGAAACATTCTAAACATGCTGCCAGATGGACCTCGAAATAAAGCCATTGCATACATGGAAAAGAAGGGTGTACAGATTCGTACCAACAGTCTCATTGTACGTGCAGATGAGCATGGTTTTGAGATTAAGGATGGTACCAAGTTCAAGACAAGGACTCTTATTTGGACTTGTGGTGTTCGTGGTACAACATTCTGCCACAACCTGCCTCTTACGGACGGAAAGGTACAGCGTAAGAAGGTAGATGAATTCATGCGTTCTCCCGACTACGATAACGTGTATCTTGCTGGTGACGGTATCTGGTACATGGAAGATGGCAAGCCTGTCGGTCAGATTGTTGAGGCGGCGGAACAGACAGCTGCGACCGCTGCAGATAGCATTACACAGACCATACGTAAAGAACTCGGTCTACCTACTAAAGAGGTTGCACCGTTCAAATCAAATTTCCATGGATTCATGGTCTCCATTGGTGGTAGATACGCCGTATCCTACACTGCGGGCGTGGCGATGTCCGGCTTCTTTGCAATGGCAATCAAGCATATGGTTAATATGTATTACCAATTTGGTGTATGTGGAGCAAATGGTGTTTGGAACTATTTCAAACATGAAATTCTCACCATAAAAGACCGCAGGTCCCTTATTGGTGGAATGGCTTCGTATCGGGTGCCATCTTACTGGATTGTTTTCCTTCGCATGTACTTAGGTGTTATGTGGCTCATTGAAGGTGCTGGGAAAATTACCGAGGGCTGGCTTACAGACACTACCGGTAGAAAAGTGTACTGGGGACCACTTCCAGGGGCTGAAGGTGATGCTGTATCTGCTGCATCGGGGGCTGTAGTTGAAGCAACGGCAGCTGCATCAGGTGCTGTGGCAACTGCACAACCGGCTGCTGAGGCTGTGGGGGGTGTTTCGGTCGCATCTGCATCGTATGTAGCTCCTGCGGCAACTGAGGCTGTAAGTTCTGCCAGTACGTGGGCTGAACCAGTAGTAGAGACAGTTGCAGGTGCTTCGACCGCTGCTGCAGAAGCGACAGGTGAGGCTGTTAAGCAATTTGCTCCACCACTGCTAAGTGAACCTCTGGGAATCTACACATGGATTAACGAGACTTTCGTCGCCATGGCTCCTTATTTCTTCCAGGTAGTAATTGTATTAGCTGAGGTTGGTATTGGACTAGCATTTATCGGTGGTCTATTCACCTTCCCCGCTGCAATTGTTTCGATTGGATTGTCAATTATGTTCCTCATTGGAGCACTTGCTGGTAAGGAAATTCTCTGGTACATGGCAGTGTCCATTGTGATGCTTGGTGGTGCGGGTCGTGCATTTGGTCTTGACTACTGGGTAATGCCTTTCCTCAAGAAGATTTGGAATAAGATTCCAATTGCAAAAAAACTCTATTTCTTCATGGATGAACCAGAGTTCACAAAAAAGCAGATGGAACGCCGACTTCAAAAGCAAAAGGATTCAACTGTTTAACTATGAGTGAATTTTGGAGAGACGAACCGGTGATTGCTAGCGAGCTTGAGCAGGTTGGTTCGTTGATACAGGAAACGGTAAATCGTTCACATAGTTTTATTCGCCAGCTACTTGCCGCTCAGATTAAGACGAGCGGCAAAATGCTGCGGCCTGCACTCGTCCTTATTGGCTCCCGAATGGGAAAGGCTGAAAAACGAGATGACGTGCTACGAATTGCAAGTGTTCTTGAAATGATTCATATAGCCTCATTAGTGCATGACGATATTATCGACAATGCAACAACACGTAGAGGTGTTCCTACAATCTATGCACGAGCTGGGGCAAAGCAAGCTGTATTAGCAGGTGATTATCTGTTATCTCGGGCGATGGCTTTAGTAAGTAACGAAGAGGGAGACCTAAAACCCTCTGCTGTCTCAAATGCATTCAGCAGACTGTGTCAGAGCGAATTGGAACAGGATGCAGGCCAGGGTAATTATGATATCGGTATTTCGACCTATATTCGGAGAATTGCTGGAAAAACTGCATCCCTCTTTGCTCTCAGTGCCTATGCAGGTGCCGCGGTCGCCCAAGCTCCTATATGTATGCAGCAGAAACTTCATCGTATTGGATATGCAATGGGAATGGCGTTTCAAATCCAGGATGATATGCTCGACTATGATGGGAATGGGGATGACTTAGGTAAGGAACCGGGAAGGGATTTCCTCTGTGGTGTTCCAACAATTCCGCTGCTTGAAGCTCTTGAAACTGAATCAGCCTTACCTGAGGAGCAGCGTTCGCTGCACCAGATTATCAACAAGAAGAAATTGTCGAAACGCGATGCCCAAAAAGGAATGCAGCGTGTCATTGAATTAGGTGGCGTTGAAAAGGCTCATGAGTTAGCTCAGACATATGTTAAACGTGCCTACCGAGATATTGAGGCTTTACAGCATGAAGAGGTTGCGGCACTTCTCTATGGAGTATTTGACAAACTCACAAATCGAAAGAGATAATTTCCAGGAGTGGATGCAATGTCAGCTGAATCGATTGAACAGGAGATTCTGGAGAAAGAGTATGACCTCATGCTCACCCACCTGCAATTACGATCTGAAAGGAAAAACTTCTCGATTCAAGATATCAAAATGGAATTTGAGCATCTGTTAGTCTACCAGGGTCAAGACTGGGTTGGTCGCGGAGAGATTAAGAATGCTGAGATTCAGGCACATGTGTACGCATATCAGGTATTCTTAAAACGATGGAAAGATTCACGTAAGGATTCTCAGTAACAGGACCACTCTTTCCGTCACCGGCTAACTATTTCCCATGTATTTAGAAATCAAAATTGTCAGGATCCGGACCGAATCGTCTTCCTTCGTGTAGAGCATCTATCCGATCCATTTCGTCGGCAGCTAAAGAAAAATCGAACACCTGGGAATTTTCCCGTATACGATATTCATGCACTGACTTCGGAATCACAACAACACCATGCTGAATATGCCACCGCAATACAATCTGAGCCGGGGTCTTCCCATACTTTTCTGCAAGATCGATCAGTAGGGGGAGATTGAGATTACCCTTCATAAGAGGGCTCCAAGCTTCAACAATAATATTATTTACCTGACAAAAATCACGTATTTCCTTTTGGTTAAGAAGAGGATGCAACTCAATCTGATTTATAGCTGGGACAACATCACTCGAATCGAGTATGCTCCTCAAATGGTGAATCTGAAAATTGCTCACTCCGATTGCACGCACACGTCCTGAGTGGTAGAGTTCAGTCATCGCCCTCCATGTGTCTATATATTTGCCTGCTACAGGCCAATGGATCAGATAGAGGTCTAAATAGCTGGTATCTAGCCGTTGTAAGGACTTTTCCAGTGCATCAAAAGTTGATTCATACCCTTGATCACCATTCCATACTTTTGAAGTGATAAAGACATCCTCTCGCGGTACACCACTTTGCTTTAAGCCCTCGCCAACTCCAATTTCATTGCCGTAAACCGCTGCTGTATCTATGCTTCTATACCCTAGCTTTAATGCTGATTTCACTGCAGATACCACAGGAGCTCCATCACCAACTTTAAATACACCCAATCCGAGTCCTGGCATGGGAAGCCCATTGTTAAGCATAACGGTGTCGCTTACATGTTGAATCATTACATTCCCCCTTTTTGTATGTATCGAATATAATCAAAGAATATCAAAATGACTAGAAAGTATAATAATGACCCGTTTGGAAGTATGCTAAATCTTTCATTATATGATTAAGCAATCATGTTTTATCGATAAATAAACATCTATTAATTGTTTGATATATATGTTATCTTCCTACATATACCAGTCACACAGTTAGGAGTCATGTATGAAGAAAAAAATTACGTTAGTAGTATTACTCGTTTTGCTTGCTTTGAGTCTCGTACTCACAGGTTGTGGAAAGAAAGCAGAACCAGTAGCAACCGCAGCCCCCGCTGCACCAGCAGCTCAGGCTGCTCCTGCACAACCGGCACCAGCTCCGGCACCACAGCCCGCTGCTCCGAAGATTGACAAAGATGCAGTACTGATTGCAGCTGCCAAGGATTATTTCACTCAAGTTGCTTCGAACAACAATCTTATCTCAGCGAAAGACCTGAATCAGATGCTTGAGGATAATCCTGGTGCTACTATGATTATTGATATCCGCTCTGATGCCGATTTCGAAGCTGGACACATCGAAGGTGCCTTCCATAGTACTTGGGCCGGCCTCGGTGACGTTATGGAAAAAATCCCACAGAATCGCCAAGTTGTGGTAGCCTGCTATTCTGGTCAGACAGCCGGTCAGGCAATTGGTGCCTTACGGCTTGCAGGATTCTCGAACGTGAAATCCTTAGCAGGTGGTATGAATAATGGTTGGAAAGCTGCCGGTCTTGTTGCTGAAGAAACCGGAGCACGCCCCTTAGCAAGTCGCTCGAATGCAACATCTCCAAAAACAGAGGAAGATCAGGTTAAGTGGGATGCTGCAAAAGCATATTTCAAATCAGTGGCAAAAGATGGTAATAAATTAATTCCATCACAGGATCTGTATGATGCCCTTCAGACCAACCCAAAGGCTTTTAATGTAATTGACATTCGTGGAGCAAGCGATTATGAAGCTGGCCATATTGAGTTCTCAACTCACACGGCTTGGACAAATGTTGGCAGTATCCTTGAAACTTTACCGAAGAATGATAGAATTGTTGTAGCTTGTTTCTCCGGGCAGACTGCAGGGCAGACTGTTGGCGTACTCAGAACATTGGGTTTTGATGCCTATTCACTCACCGGTGGTATTAACAATGGCTGGAAAGCTGCTGAATTGCCTCTGGTTCAATAGTGCTCTGTGATTTTATCGCAGATATCATGCCGTCAGATACTGGCGGCATGTTTACTTGGAAGCTGATGGGGTCTGGAGGCTCCCGCGGTCTTCAAAACCGTTGGCTGTATAAATCGCAGCGGTAGGTTCGATTCCTGCCACTTCCGTACCATGAAACAAGATAACCCGATGATTCCACAGGTAGAAAAACTCATTCAGAATCCACAGCTCAAGGTCTGGGAGAAAGAAATAAGCCGCCATCTTCTCATCAAATCAATCCGTACGGTTCTAGACGAAATTCGCACTGAATGGAAATTAACAGGGGCCACGGTAACCGAGGCAGAAATCCTAAATCGTATTGATGGTGCATGCGATACACTGTATCGTTCTCGTCCGCTTCCGGTAATCAACTGCTCAGGTGTTCTCATCCATACGAATCTAGGAAGAGCCCCTCTAGACGCCTCTGTTTGGGATGCTGTTAAAAAAGCTAACACCAGGTATGTAGCTCTGGAGTACGATATGATTCAGGGGAAGCGTGGACAGCGGAATGCATTGCTATCACCACTCTTTTCGGCACTTACGGGGGCTGAATCTGCTGCTGTGGTCAATAATAATGCTGCTGCTTTGTTCCTCATTCTATCCATGTATGCAAAAAACCGTGAAGTAATTGTGAGTCGCGGAGAGCTGGTGCAGATAGGTGGTGGTTTTAGGATACCTGAAATTCTCGAGCAGTCAGGAGCCAGATTGGTCGAAGTGGGAACAACAAATGTTACCACCTGCGAGGATTATACTCGAGCAATTACGCAGAACACGGCATTAGTACTTAAAGTACATAGAAGTAATTTTGCCCTGAGAGGATTTACTTGTGAACCCACTACAAGAGAACTTGTTGAGGCACTGCCAGGGCGTATCATGGTACTTGTGGATCAAGGTTCCGGTGTGTTGGATCACGAAATTCCAGGCGAGGTCAGTGTGAAAGAACATCTTGCTCATGGGGCATCGATTGTTACCTTTTCGGGTGATAAAGTACTCGGCTCAGTTCAATCGGGATGCATCGTGGGGAAAGAGACCTTAGTAGCCCCCCTCATTACTCATCCGCTGTATCGAGTCCTGAGACCGGGAAAGACCATTGTCACGCTCCTTGAGCAGACTCTTATTAATCAATTGAATGGACAGCTTAGCTCACCAATGCGCATGGCACAACGAAGTATTGATGAACTCAGAGTTATGGGGAAAAAAATTATTTCAGGATTACCTTCTGCACAGGTTGCACTTGTTGAAGCACCTATGACGCTTGGAGGGGGCAGTACCCCAGATGAGTTTATACCTAGCCTAGCAATCAAGGTAACGAGTCACAACTCTATAGACGTATTAGTACAGAAACTTCGCTCCACGAACCCTCCTGTTATTGGAAAGGTTGAGAAGAACTCTCTTATGCTGTATCTCGGAGCTTTAGATAATCAGGACGCCGAGATACTTTCTCATCACTTATCAGTCGCATTGGAGGATGTATAGGTATATATAATCGAAACTGGATGATTGAAGAGACTTTTCTCTATTCTTCAATGGAGGCAGCCGGTAAAGCAGAAAGGGTCGAGAATACGAGAAAAGTCATAAAATAAGCAATTCCAGGTAAATATCGATGATATTTTTGTTGTTCTTGCTTTATCGATAATGCTATAATGATTGTGTGGATAGTTCTACAAAGTTTCTGGAGGTGGATATGGGAAAACATAAGAAGAAAAAACCTATTCTACGTATTGTATTGTTTACCACTATTGCAGGCCTACTGGTGCTTGCAACCGGAGCCGGGAGAAAAGAGACTGCTCCAGTTGAAGAGGTCGTGAAACCGCGAGTAATCACCGCGCGATTCACCGACCCTGTAGAATTAGAACCGCAAGATAGCCAAAAGTGTATAGCTTGTCATACAAAGACTAATCCAATAACCAAACTCGCCTCACCTACCGTTGCCGGTGGTGAGGCAGGAGGATGAGGCCCTGCTGCGCCGGAGTTTTCGGCGCTTGAAAAGTATCAAGTTTCATTAGATTTTTTAGACACTGCACACGGAGAATTGGGTTGCGTAACGTGCCATGGCGGTAATGGCTCCGAAGAGCGATTTGAGCATGCCCATACAGGCGTCAATCCATCACCTTCAGCAGATACCAACGGTATTTGTGCTGAATGCCACTATGAGGCAACTAGTACCTATGAAAATTCATTGCACTATACTGTGCGCGGATTTCAAAATTCTCTTATTGAGTTTAGCGGCGACGAGGCTGTTCTTGAAAACCCGCATGAAGGGCTGGGCGAAGTATTTAATCTTAACTGCATGAACTGCCATGCAACGTGTGGAGAATGCCACGTAAGCAGACCGAGTGGATATGCCGGTGGATTAATAGATAAACACAAATTCTTTGATTCTCCACCCATGGATCAGACCTGTTTTGGTTGTCATGGAGCAAGAAATGCTGGAGAGTTCATGGGAACGGTCGGTTTTGCCCGAGACGTTCACTATGAAATGGGTATGACGTGCGTTGATTGCCATGATGTAAATAATTTCCATGGTACTGGAGAAGCGTATGCTTCTATGTGGGATAAACCAGTACTCCCCTCGTGCTTGGATTGTCATGAAGATGCTGCTTCTGGTGAAGACGATGTTGCTATGCATAATATCCATGGTGATTCGCTGTCATGTCAGGTGTGTCACGCACAAGCAAACCAGAACTGTTTTGATTGTCATGCCGACATCTCGGATGATAGAACCAGTCTGGCAAGTCATTCAGAAATGCGAGTTCTGTTCAGAATAGGGCTCAATCCAGAACAAACAGAGGAGAGACCGTATAAGTACGTAGCTCTTCGTCACATTCCAACAACGGCCGACTCTTTCATTGAGGCTGGTGACGATCTGCTTACAAACTATGACGAAATCACCAACTGGAAGTACTCACCTACTCACAACATTCAACGTTCAACATTCCAGAATGAGAGTTGCGATTCGTGCCATGGAAATGCTAGAATCTTCCTGAATGAAGATGACTTACGAGAAACCGATAGTAAAGCGAACTGGGAACTGCTTTCCGGACCTCCACCAGCTACCGGTTACTAGAAGTCAGGATCCTGCTCATATCACATATGAGAGAGCCGGAGGAGTTTTCTTCCGGCCTCTTTTTATATAAGGAAGCGTATGAACCGAACTGTGTCAAAGATATTTCATTCAATTGCCTCATTACGATTCGCTGTGCTCTTACTTGTCCTTATTGCCTGTTACATAGTTATAGGAACATTAATCCCTCAGCATAGTTCTCCCGAGTGGTACCAAGAGGCCTACCCAACCGCCGGTTCTCTGATTATCATGCTCTCGCTGGATAGCGCCTATTCTTCGCCAATATTCATTGTACTTGTTGGTCTGTTTGCCATAAACCTTACTTCGTGTACGATTCTCTCTCTAAAAGGGCAAGTTCGCCAAGCAAAAGACAATTACTTCCCTCCGTTCACCGCTTCAGACCAAATTATTGATGGTGTGACCGAGGATGCTATTATTCACTACTGCAAGAAAAAACGGTTTACTGTGAGTAAGGACAAAGAGACGGGTACGTGTAAAGCTGGAAAATTCCGATGGGGTATCCTTGGGGCAGCCATAACTCACGTTGGGATTCTGGTACTATTCGTTGGTGGCGTAGTGGGAAATATGGTAGCAACCGAAGATGTTGTTTCACTATTACCTGGAAATGAGGTCTCTTTTGCAGAACAGGGATTTGTACTTCGACTGGATGATTTCTACATGACTTTTGAAGAAGGTGGTGCTGTTAAACAATACATAAGCGAAGTCACCATGATAAACGATGACGGAACCGAAAGAACCGAGACACTGTGGGTGAATAATCCGCTTTCACATAATGGCATTAAGGCGTATCAGGCAAGTTTCGGCTGGACTGGAAATTTACGTATAACCGATAACACTACAGATGAGGTCCTTGTTGAAGGGTTGCTAAGAAGTGGAAGAACCTATTTCCACCAGAATTCACATCTCACCATCTATCTCTATGATTATTACCCTGAAATGGCTATCGGACATGATCAGAACCCAGTCTCTTTATCAAATCGGGAAATCAATCCATATTACGCGGTAATTCTGTATGAATTCGGAAATCCTGTCGGTTCATATATTATTGAACCAGGCGATCCCATTACATACAATAATCTTACCCTTACCTTTACACACTCTATTGCATATACAGGGTTACTCATTCGTACTGATCCATCCTACCCTATTGTATTAACTGGATTTATCATTATTCTTCTGGGCATGTTCGTGAGTTTCTATTGTTACCCAAGATTCATTAGCTATGATTCAGGAAGAGTCACTACATCGAGCAGAAAAAATGGCTGGGTGTTTCATAATGCCGTAAAACTAGAGCTTTCAAAAATTTCTAAAACAGCAAAGAGAGAGGAATAATCATGGAGTCGTATCAGCTAGTCGAAAATGTTGCATTCACAGTGACGTTTGTTGTATATATTATCTCTGCCGTTCTGTTCCTTGTCCATGTCTCAGGAATCACAAAAAAACTTGAACGTGTGGCAATGCTTATTACGCTGATTGGGTTCCTCTTTCATACGGTAGCTATGGTGGTTCGAACACTTGGTGCGGGACGTCTCCCCTTCAGCAACCAATATGAATTTGCTCTGAGTTTTGGCTGGGGAATTGTGCTTAGTTTTCTTGTGCTTCATAAAATGTACAAATTTTCATCTATCGGTGCTTTTGTTATGCCGTTGGGTATCCTTGTGATGGGGTATGCTTCATTACAGAGCAGAGCTGTTCGTCCTCTTATGCCTGCACTGCAGAGCCATTGGCTTACATTCCATGTGGGTACTGCAATCCTTTCGTATGGAGCATTTGCCCTAGCCTGTGGAATTGCTGTTATCTATATAATCGATTCAAAACGAACATCAGAGAAGCGTATACTAAAAGACCCGGAAATCAGCGATATACTCAGTTACCGTGTGATCGTATTTGGTTTGCTTATGCTTACCATTGTGATTATCAGTGGTGCTATCTGGGCTCAAAAGGCTTGGTCACGCTACTGGGCTTGGGATCCAAAGGAAACGTGGTCTCTCATAACTTGGATAATCTATGCAATCTATCTACACCTTCGATTGCGGCGAAACTGGCGAGGAAAGGCTGCTGCATGGTTTGCTATTATCGGATTCATCTCTGTGCTTTTCACATTTGTAGGAGTGAATATTCTTCTTCCGAGCATCCACAGCTACGCAACTTAGGCTGGGAAATTGTTAAGTTAGCCAGAGAAAAACGGTTATCATAGAACACCTTGAGACAGCTAGCCCTTATGTGAAATATTTGCGATAATTAGGGTATGTCAAACAGTAAAAAAACACTTCATGAGGGGAAAACCGTCAACCTCCATACGCATTCACGATATTGTGGACATGGTTCTGGAGAGTTGTCCGACTTTGTAGATGCTGCAAAACGCTCAAAATTCACTGCATTGGGATTAAGTGAGCATTGTCCTGTCCCCGATGAGAGATGGAATAGTTCTCGAATGGACTATAATCAGATACAGACATATATGGACGAGTGCAGGACTCTTCAGAGAGACGAATCTGATATTGAAATACTTTGTGGTTTCGAGTGTGACCACGATGCTCGCTATACATCCTGGTATAAGGAGGAGCTGCTCGATACCCATTTTGCTGATTACCTCGTCTTTGCAATCCATTATATGGGGGGTGCAGACCATGGAGATCTCTATCTACAAAAAATCTCATCAGATAAGAAAAATTTGCATGAATACACTGATCGGTATGTCGATGGCCTGCTCTCCGGCATGTATCTGTTCGGAGTTCATCCCGATATTTTTGGGATGTTCTACCGGTCTTGGGACGATGAAGCTATCAGCTGTTCAAAAAGTATACTTGCATGCGCAGAAAGTCAGCAAATCCCGCTTGAAATAAATGGATATGGCTTTAGAAAGCCTATCATTACAAGCACCGAGGGCAGAAGACTACAGTATCCGCTTCGTCAATTCTGGGAGCTTGCAACACAGTATGATATTCAAGTTATTGTAAATAGCGACACTCATTATCCCGAAGATATGGATCTTGAAGGACTCGGTGCACATGAACTCGCACAGGATTTAAATCTCACCTATACAGATTGGATTATTTCAGACAATACCTTTGGTGGAAAAACGATTGAAAAACAGAAGTAATGCACAGATTATGAAATCGAAAAACCCTGAGGGTGCATAATATATGCTACTCACGTGATTGATACAGTATGTATTTCCCAAAATAGGTGTCAGTGGTATCAAGTGTGGAAGAAGCTTCAACTAACAAATAATACCAATCGGTCGCAGAGACATAAACGGAGATATTTTCATCCAGTAACTCACTGTTAGTTGAGCTCTCCACCACCTCCGGACTGTCATTATAGAGCATGAGGGTTAAGTCATTCTGTAGATTTGTTAATCTGAATCGATAGGTAAATTCCCCAGCTAGGTATACTTTAAAGTAATCTTTATCGTCACGTGTTGTAACTGCCCCTGTCCAAGACCCCTCAGACATTTGAAACTCAGTTGCAGTCTCATACGAATCATTAGGCTCTTCTTCTTGTTGGAATCCGCTATAGATAGAATCGCATCCAACGATTAACACCATGAGAAAAGAGAGAATGCACACCAGAATTTTTCCCACTAGACCCGAAGTGTTTATGGTAATGTGCATCTCACCGGTTTTTTCTTCTTGGTAAAGGCGTTCTTTTTGCGTTTCCATCATACCAGTAAAACCACGCAGAATCATAATAGTGACGTATTTAAAAAAATATCCATAACGAATTATGGATATTTATCAACTATTAGATAGTCTGCATTTCCTGGAAAACGCTTTCAACCAGTGCTATTAGCCGTACACTTTCATCTTGTGTCATCTTCGGAGTTTTCACACCGCCCTCTAACAGACCAACAAACGTATCGAGTTCAGGAATAAAGGGATCTTCCTCAGCAATATCGAGAGAGATGGTCTCCTGATCGGTGAGAACTTGAATTCGTCCAGGAGCCCAGTTAAAGACTCCCTCAATAACAATTCGTCCTTTTGTTCCAATCAGTATCGTGGTGATATCTCTCACTTCAGAGATCCACCCGAATCCAAAAGATCCAATAGTACCATTTTTATATGATATCTGGCCCGAAACATATGATTCCACCTCACCTTCTATCTTTCCAGTGGCAGCAATTCGGACAATCTCATTAGTACCATCAGCATTCAGCAGATAATTAATCAGGTTTAATGGATACACACCAAGATCCCACATGGCACCACCGCCCAATGCCTTGTTTGAGCGAATTCCTGTAAGACGTGAACGAAGTGAGAAGAAATTGGATTGCACATAGACGAGATCTCCGATAACACCACTATTCAGGTACGATTCCAGTAGTTCCATGCGTTTGGAATAACGATACATGTACCCCTCTAGTAATAACAGAGAGTGCTTCTGAGCAAGCTTGATGAGTTCTGTCGCCTCGTTTTCACACATGGTCAAAGGTTTTTCACACAATACATGTTTGCCGGCCAGTAGAGCTTTTCTCACCCACTCAGTATGCATGTTGTTCGCCAGTGCAATATAAATAATGGAAACACGTTCATCCTGAAGGAGTTTTTCATAATCATCATAGAGGGTCACTCCAGCAGGGATATCCTCAATTTGAGCACTCTTACTGGCAATAGCTGCTAATTGACTCTGTGAGTGATTGAGTAGTGCCGGAAGCATGCGCTGTCTCGCGACCTGGCCAAATCCAAGAAAACCCCAAGTATACACAGTATTCATCTTCTCTCCTTATTCACTACATTACCAAGCGTGGTAGCCACATTACAATTGGCTCTATGTATGTCATCAACAACAATAATACTATCATACTAACATAGAACGGCAGTGTCGACTTAAACAACTTCTCAATTGAAACTTTGCTGATAGTACTTCCTACGAAGAGGGTAACTCCTACAGGAGGAGTCAAGAGTCCAATACCTAAATTTAGTAGCATGATGATTCCAAAATGAATCGGAGACATTCCCAGTGTTTGAACTAAAGGAAGAAATACCGGTGTACAAATAAGAATAAGAGGAGCCATATCCATAATCATACCAAGTATCAGTAAAATAACGTTTACTAACAGAAGAAGGAGATATTTATTACTGGTAATTCCTAAGAGCCCATCTAACACCAGTTGTGGTACCTTGAGATAGGCAAGCAGATACCCAAATGCATTTGCAGCGGCAATAACCGGCATAACAACTACTAGCGTCATAAGTGTACTCATGAGAATTTGCTTGAATTTTTTAAAATCTATCTCCTTGTAGATAAACATGGTCACTATGAATGCCCATAATGCAGCAACAGCCGCCGATTCTGTGGCGGTAAATATTCCACCTAGAACTCCTCCGATAATGATTACTGGTGTTAACAGTCCTAAAAAAGCCTCACGTGAAATCTTAAGAGCTGCTCGTACACCAATTTTGTCACCTTTTGGATACCCACGTTTAACAGCAATCGAGTAACTTAGGATCATCTGTGAAATACCCAGTAAGATACCTGGGACAACTCCCGCCATAAATAATGCACCAACAGAAAGCCCTCCGGCAGCCATAGAATAGATAATCATATTATGGCTTGGTGGAATCAGGATTCCCTGAATGGAGCTGGTAATTGTTACACTTGCTGAAAAATCAGCATCATAACCATCTTTGACCATTTCAGGAATTAATATGGTACCAATGGAGGACGTATCTGCAACTGAAGAACCAGAGATTCCTCCAAAGAACATACTGGTAAGAATATTTACCATCGCCAGCCCACCTCGGAATCGTCCAACAATGACCTTCGACAGTGAAACCAGTCGGTTTGATATCCCTCCATCACTCATGATTTGTCCAGCAAAAATAAAGAAGGGGATTGCAAGTAATGCAACTTTATTAATTCCCGAAACCATAGATTGTACAACCACACGAACAGGAAACCCTAGGTATAAAACTGTAATCATTGCACTAGTGCCAAGAGCAATTGCAATGGGAAGACGTCCAATAATAAAAAGCAGGAAACTACCTACCAGCAGAATAATTGCTACTTCAGTTTGACTCATGACAGCTCCCCTTTTTTGTGTGACTTAGATACCTTGATTTCTCGATACATCCGAGCTGCTGTAAATATCACTGAAAGGAGTCCCGCGATTGGTACCATGATATATAGAACAGCATTTCGTACCGGAAGGCTCGATAAGTATGAACTTGATGTCATCTGGACCATTAATATTCCATTGTAGAATAGAACAAAAGCAGAAAATATCAGGATAACAACATAGTTAAATAGTGTGAGAACAAATTGAACTTTAATCGGAAGCCTGTCATAGAACATAGTGAGGCTTAGATGCTGATCATCTTTGATTCCTAACGGAAAACTTAACAACGTTATGTACACCATGAGCAGAGCAGTAAGTTCCTCCGACCACGATGGTGTATTACTAAAGAAAAATCTCATGATTACCCGATAGACTATAATCAAAGTCATTATAACAATGAGAACACTGCAAAAGTGTTCTATCGGTTTATGATGCTTGGTTCTCATACGCCCACCCCACTGTATTTTTTGTATAGGAAACAAGGCGGGAAGTGACTTGCATCACTTCCCTTACCTGCCTCTACTCGTAAAAATTAATTTTCGAGAGCTCTAATTCTGTTAATGATGTCTTGGTACTTTGCACCATATTTTTCGTACACAGGCTGCACTGCAGCTCGGAAATCTGCCAAATCTTTTTCGGTAGGTGTATAGAAGGTGGTGCCGAGCTTTTCCAATTCTTCAATAGCATCGGCAACGCTCTGATCCCAAAGTTCTCTCTGAATTTTTTCTGCCTCAACACCTGCATCTACAATTGCCTGGAGGTCTTCAGCACTGAGCTTATCAAGAGCAATTTTACTGCCGATAACGATGTCTGGAATACGAACATGCATGTCGTGGATGTAGTAAGGAGCAACTTCATACATGGATGTAGCAAGGTAGCTAGGGGGATTATTTTCTGCACCATTTACAACACCAGTTTTGGTTGCACTGTACTGCTCACTGTAGCCCATGGGAACTGCGGAAGCACCAAGAGCATTAATTCCAGCAATACAGATTTCATTCTGCATGGAACGGATTTTTAAACCTTGAAGATCTGCAAGACTGTTGATTGGTTTATTCGTAAAAAAGTCACGAGTACCAGCATCAAAGTATGCAAATCCATATACTCCAGCTTTCTCTAAACCTCTGAACAATTCACGACCGATTTGACCGGAAAGCACTTCCCAGAAATGGTCAGCATCTTTAAATAAGTAGGGGAATGTATACACATTCATCTGCTCATTAAACTGTCCCATAGGGGCTGCAGAAACACGGCACAGATCCAATGAACCCATCTGAATCTGTTCAATGTATTCTTTCTCGTCTCCGAGCTGGCCACCAAGATACAGTTCTACTTTAATTCGTCCATTCGAATTACGTTCAATTGCTTCAGCAAAAGCAATATCGGCCTTTCCGGTAGGGTTGTTTGCAGGGTGAATATCTGCAAAACGGAGTACAATTGGCTCCTCAGGGGTACCGACAGATTCGCTCTGTCCAGCGGCAAAGAGTGTTACAGCGAGCAACACGAAAAGCATAGTAACTAAAAACTTTTTCATTCCATTCCTCCAAGAAATTGTGATAGTTAAATTATGGAGGAATATTTCCTCAATCACATTATGTAGTGTCTTTGAATTTTCTATTTCTCCTCGAATTTTTTATCATAAAAGAGCACATAGTCAGTAGCAGACAGTCCTGTTTCCTTTTTGAACACTGTACTAAAGTAATTGGGATCAGAAAATCCCACCGAGTATGCGACCTCTTTTACTGAGGTATTACCTTGTTCGAGAAGAATACGAGCTGAATTTATTCGTATGCTGCGTAATCGATCTTTTATATTAACCCCAGTCTCCTCCTTATAGAGACGAGAAATATATGCAGGATTTCGATTGACGAAAGTTCCAAGCTTTTCAAGTGAAAGCTGTTGTGAATAGTGTTCCTGTAAATAATCATCGACTAAGTGTACCAATTTTTTTGTCTGCTCTGTACCTGCATCCTGTTGTATGAGTACATGAATATTTTTCATAAAATCACTGACAACATGCTCTAACAAAGCAGGTGATGAACCTTGATACAAATTGTTTTGATCCTCTTCTGATAGTTTAAAGCCAGTGAGAAACTCATTCTGAGGAAGGTCTAAACTCTGAAAGAAGACAACCAGAAAGTGCAACAAATTTTCAAACGTGGATTCTTTCTGATGATTGAGTAAATATTTCACTGCATCCGTAGGATCTTCAGAAAAGGATAATTCGGAAAATCGCATAAATACTTCATTTTCTAAATAAGATGCGAATTCTCCAGTAAATTCTGTATGTAATTCGTGATTTTGACTCCCAGTCAATTCTTGAATAATTTTTGAAGCTTCCTCTTTCCTTCGTAAACTATCCAGAGCTTCCTGCACTACCCGCGTAAATTGATCTGTGTCCACTGGTTTAAGAAGATAGTCACGCACACCCAAACGAAGTGCTTGCCGAGCATACTCAAACTGGCTGTAGGCTGATATTATAATAATTTCTGTTTTTAACTGTCGATTCAACTTCTCTAGGAGTTCTAGCCCATTGATTTTTGGAATATGTATATCGAGAAACACTAGATCCGGTTCATCACGAGAAAATTCCTGTAATGCTTCTTCTCCGTTTGTTGCATAGCGTAGTGAGCCAATTTCACCTGAAAAATGCTGCTGAAGCATTCTCCCTATAGATTCACGTTCAATTCGCTCATCCTCAACAATCAACATATTATACATGACTGGTGGCTACTCCTTGTTCTCCTATGGGAATAATTAGCTCAACTCGATGTTCCTTCGTAGTGATTGTGTTTTCGATGAAGAGATCACTTTGATATACATGCTCAATACGCTGTTTTACATCTGAAAAATTTAATGGGGCAATACGTGTTGCAGAGAACGTCCGCTCATCAATACACAAATCCTGAGTTGCAGTGAGTGCAATACATATATACAAGTAGGTGTCACTGCGTTCTTCTAAAGTAACAGTTATGAGACCGGAAACATCATCACTCCATATCTTATTGGTTAATACAATTTCCATAATGGGTTGCAAAATAAACGACATGATTAAAATCTTTTTGGGTTCGCACTTAATAACTTTTTCAACCTTTAATCGATTGTCAAATCGTTGACGATGAATATAGAGATACGAGTCGAGTACACTCAACTCAGTATCGAGAGTTACAAATTCAGATTTAAATTCAAGGTTATACCGCAACACTTCAGAAAGTGCGGAAACTGTTCGAGTAATCTCAGAATCCCCGGAAAACATACTTCTCCTATATATGATATTTAGTGAATTAAAAAGAAAATGGGGATCAGTTTTACTCGC
>CAZTUL010000043.1:0-20063 GCA_964616275.1 uncultured Spirochaetaceae bacterium
CTCCGGTTATTCTCATGCTAATACCATACGGTGAACAGCAATAAAATGCAATCCAGAGGATTAGTTTTCCATTCCGTCTTCTTCAAATGGAGGAGCTTTGATAAGGACTTCCCTAATCATGCTATGCTCAATTCTGATGAGACCTGAATCATCTTCTATAAGTGCATCAATTTCTTCTTTTACCAGCTCCAGTAGTTCAAGATCGGTAGTTAAGTTTGCAAATCGAAGCTTCAAAAATCCCGACTGACGAGTACCTGCGACTTCTCCAGGCCCACGTATAAGCAAATCCTGCTCCGCAATAAAGAATCCATCGGTCGATTCTTTCATGACTTTTAATCGTTTTCTGGCGTCATCTCCCAGATTTTCTTCATAGACCAAAAAACAATAAGATTGGAGCGTGCTCCGTCCTACACGACCTCGTAATTGGTGTAAAGCAGAAAGGCCAAAACGCTCAGCATGTTCAATAACCATACATGTTGCATTTGGAATATCAATTCCTACTTCCACCACGCTTGTTGAAACGAGGTATGCGATTTCCTTATTTCTGAATCTTGCAAGAATAGAGACCTTTTCATCTTCTGGGAGTTTACTGTGAATAAGTGCCGCAGGTATTCCTGGATACATCTGAGTTGTTAGAAACGTAAACATCGATTCAACATCACGGAGAGTCGATTCCCCAGAATCATTGATTCGCGGATACACAAAGTAGGCTTGATGACCACGGGAGAATTCAACACCAACTGCTGCATACATACGCTGACGGCTTTCATGTGCAACGAGATACGTAATAATGGGTAATCTGCCAACAGGCATGGTTTTGATTGTGGATATATTCAAATCGCCATACACAGTGAGAGCTAATGTGCGAGGGATTGGGGTCGCTGTCATCATAAGCACATCAGGAGCTCTCCCTTTTTGTAAAAGAGTGACTCGTTGTACAACACCAAACCTATGTTGCTCGTCGATAATGATGTACCGTAATGCTGCGTATGAAACTTCTGCAGAAAAAAGTGCGTGAGTACCGATGATAATATCAATATCACCTTTTTTGAGTGCAGAAAGGAGTAGCTTTCTCGATTGACCAGTAACAGATCCAGTGAGAAATGCAAGTCGAATGCCAAGAGGTTCCAGCCATTGTGCTGCCATTTCCGCATGTTGGCGGGCTAATAATTCTGTAGGTGCCATAAAAGCAACTTGGCCACCACTTGCGATACATTGAAGTGCTGAGAGCCATGCAATCAAAGTTTTGCCTGATCCAACATCTCCTTGAAGCAATCGGTTCATAGGGACTGTCTGACTTATATCGTAGCAGATCTCCTGCAGCACTTTTTTTTGATCTGGAGTAAGTGAAAAGGGGAGGAGTGCAATAAACCGATTCTGTAAATCGTATAAATCGGCTGAAGGTTGTCCATTTGCTGGAGAAGAGGTACGAGTTCCCTTTCGTCTATTCATAAGAAGCAGATAAAACAGTTCCACAAATGCGAGTGTAGTATGTGCAGTTTGTGCCTCAGCCTGATTCTGTGGTTCGTGGAGTTTTCGAATAGCTTTATGCATAGGAAGAAGGTGATGTTTTTCGATTATAAAAAGAGGCAGCTCTTCAGAAAATGTTCCCTGTTGCGTAAGGACTGTATGGATATCTCTTCTGATAATTCGCTGTGAAAGACTCCCTGAAAGAGGGTAGATAGGCAATAATTTCCCAAAATCTCCTGGAATCGAGCCATCAACCCGAAGTGGAAGCATCTCAAATTGACTACTTTGCAGTTCATGAAAATTCTGCTGAAACTGTCCATAAAGATAGTAATGAGAGCCAACTTTAAAGACTCTCTCAAGAAAATTTCTTCCAAAACAGAGTAGTGCAGCTTTCTTTCTCCCTTCTCCACTTACATCTTCAACAATTACCTTGAGGGTTCGTTTTTTCCCTCCACCAAAATAGCCTTTGGAAAGGACTTCAACTACGGTGTTGGCATATCCACTTTGTTCTATTGCACCTAAAGGAACCAATTGAGAACGATCTTCATATGTACGTGGTGCGAGTAATAAGAGGTCGGCAAGGGTAAATACACCTAGATTTGCATAACTCTCTGCTAGATGTCTGCCAACTCCCTTGAGTGAAGTGATTGGTTCAGTCAGCTCTCTAACGTACATATGGTTTTCCTAAATTGGGAAAGAAGCCAACCAACCGACAAGCAAGTTAATTAGGATTGTACATACAACGTACAATATAATCGTGACCGATAATCCAGTCCAAAGTAACATTCTGTCGGAGACTTCTTTGGCATTGAAGAAGACTGAATGAATAGTATCGAGCGGTCGTCTTAACCATGAATCGAGTAAAGAAATATATTGAATGGAGTTTTGTGTTCTTCTATAAGATAGAAAAAGCCTCATACCCAAGAGTACGGCGAAAATTCCCAATATGAGCGAGCCAATTGACCACCATAGTGACTGAATAATTGTAGCAAGAGTATATCCGAGGGAAAGTTCTCCCGAGTAAGCAAAGGTCTGTAATATTCGTTGCACAATATTTACCACCATAAATGCAACTAACGGGGTGAAGTCGAGATTTCCCCTTCGCAAAATGGTAATCCGTTTAAACAGATTCAAATATGGATCAACAATTTTTGCAAGAATATCAGTAATTCCGCTTGCTTGAGTATATGCACGTGCAGGACTCAACCACTGTAGGATAATCCTGATGATAATGAGCATGTTATAAATAGAGAGTAATACCGATAATAGTCGAGCAAGTTCTCTCATCTCTGTCCCTCCTTTCTAATTGAACCAGATGTCTGTAACAGCCTGATGCTCCCTTAGTGATGATATAAAATCTTCACTATAAGCAACACAAAACTCTCTACCAGCTTGTATCATTGTTTCCTCTGTGGGTTTACTTGTGCCCTCGGTTGAATCCTCGGAATTGTCATCCTGTGAAGCTGACTCTTCAAGGAGGTGGATTAATAAGGAACAATTCCCCCGATAGGTAATGCAGGTATCCACAATATCTCTCAAAGCTTTTTGTGTGCAAAGATCCTTTACAAGTACCATATGTGCTTCTCGAAGTGCTTGAGGTTCAAGGCTGTCCGGATTTACCACCGATTCCAAGATAAATGAGATTTTATCTTGACGTGCTTCCAGTCTTCCTTTAAATCCATATATGCCGTCTGCTCTGATGATTTCTTCACATTCCTTCCAAATTTTTGGAAAGGCGACTGCCTCAACGCTACCGTTAAAATCAGAGAGTTGGAGAAAAGCCATCCTATCTCCTGCACCACCTTTTGTGGTAATTTCTCGTAATCCTGTAACCATAGCTACAAGATTAATAGGTCGACTTAACGGCAATCTATCCGGCTGACCCAAATCGACAGTGACTGATCGTTTCCACACATCACGATACATATCCATAGGATGCCCGGATACATAAAAACCGAGCAGGTTTTTTTCAATCTCGAGTCTTTCCAGAAGAGTTGAATCGGGATGCATTTCCATCTCAAATGTTTCCATCGCGGCCTCCTCTTCTGGGTCAAAGAGAGAGACCTGTCCGAATGCTTCGTGTTCTTTTCGTTTTTGTGTGTATTTAAGTGCTGCTTCCATGTTTGCCATAAGCGTTGGCCGATTATCTCCAAGCCCATCAAAAGCACCCGATTGAACCAAAGATTCCAGCAACTTGGAATTGAGTGCTTTCGATTCACTTCTGAACAGGAAGTCAAGAAAGTTTTTATAGGGGCCGTGCTCGGAACGCTCAGTGAGCATACTTTCAACAGCAGCCTCTCCTACGTGTTTGATTCCCTGTAAGCCATAAATAATTTTCCCATCAACAACCGTGAAATGTTTATCCGATTTATTTATTGACGGTGGAGTTATTTCAATCCCCATATTTTTGGTTTCTACAAGATACGAAGCAAATTTATCGGGATTATTTATCTCGTTAGTGAGGTTGGCAGCCATAAATTCAGCAGGGAAATTTGCTTTTAAGTAAGCCGTCTGATAGGCAACGACTGAATAAGCGGCTGCATGTGATTTATTGAATCCATACCCTGCAAATGGAAGCAACATTTCAAAAATGCCTTCAGCAGTCTCTTTTGTGTATCCCTTTTCTCGTGCACCTGCAATAAAGGTTTTCTTTTCTTTCTCCATGACATCGGCTTTTTTCTTTCCCATTGCACGACGGAGTAAGTCTGCACTACCCATCGAATACCCTGCTATAGTTTGTGCCACTTTCATAACTTGTTCCTGGTAAACAATTACTCCATACGTGGTTTTAAGAATATCTTCAAGGTCCGGGTGGAAATATTCTATTGCCTTTCTTCCATTTTTGGAGTCAATGAACTTTGGAATATATGCCATTGGGCCTGGCCGATAGAGAGCATTTAAGGCTACAAGATCTTCAATTGAATTGGGTTTTGCATCTTTTAGAACACGTTGCATTCCCGGGCTTTCAAACTGGAAAATACAGGCACTGTCACCATGACCGAGCATCTCAAATGTTGCTTCATCCCATTTTGAAATATTTTGAATAGAGAATTGTGGATCTGTCTTTTGAATTAAGTCCTCTGTGTGCTTAATCAGGGTAAGGGTTTTAAGACCAAGGAAATCCATTTTTACTAAACCGCAGCCTTCAAGCATATCCATCGTATACTGAGTCGAAACCGCTCCCGTTTTTGCGTCCCGGTAGAGCGGAACATAATCTGTTAAAACACTCTGTCCAATTACAACCCCGGCAGCATGTGTAGATGTATGTCGATTAAATCCCTCCAGTCGTTTTGCCACGTCAAAGAGTTCCGCGTAGATACCACCTTTCTGTTCTAGTTCCCGAAGTTCAGGAGAAAAGTCTATTGCTCCTTGAACGGTGAGTTTTCTTGGTTTCCCAGTTACTTCATCATCAGGGAGACTATCGGGAATAAGACCAACAATTCGCGTTGCTTCGGCGAACGGTATATCGAGTACTCGAGCTACATCTTTTATAACTGCTTTAACTTTTAATGTTCCAAACGTTGCAATCTGTGCGACCCGATCAGTTCCGTATTTTGCGGTAACATAATCGATGACTTCCTGCCGTCTTTCATAGCAGAAGTCAATATCGAAATCGGGCATCGATACCCGTTCCGGGTTCAAGAATCGTTCAAATATGAGGTTGTATTCAATCGGGTCAATATCTGTGATGGTCATCGCATATGCAACAATGGAACCTGCCCCAGAGCCTCTGCCCGGTCCCACTGGAATACCTCGCTGTTTTGCCCAGAATATAAAATCCCAAACAATAAGGAAGTACCCGGTAAAGCCCATGCTGATAATAACATCAAGTTCGTAGTCTAGACGCTTTTGCAGCTCTTCGGTAACTGGGTTATATCGTTTTTCAAGACCTTCCTGTGCAATATGACGCAGGTACTGATCCGGATTATCGAACTCGGGAGGTATTTGATATGCCGGTAATAGTGGACCAGGTTGGCTTATCGTAAGATTACACCGTTCTGCAATAGCTACTGAATTTTCAATTGCTTCAGGAATCCAGCTGAAAAGTTCTGCCATCTCCTCAGGACTTTTCATGTAGAACTCTTCTGCTTCAAAACGCATACGGTCGTGATCGGTCTTTTTTTTGTTGGTTCCAATACACAGCACAATATCTTGTGCGTTAGCATCCGATGCTTCTATATAGTGAATATCGTTTGTTGCAACTAAGGGAAGATTAAGTTCTCTTGCAAGTTTTACAATTTGCGGATTTACCTCTTTCTGTTCTGGCAACCCATGATCTTGTAGTTCTAGATAGTACCGATTGTCATCAAAAACAGAGGCATAATAGGCTGCTCGATCCTTCGCTCCCTGATAATTGTTATTAGAAATTAACTGAGGTATTTCTCCCGCAAGACAGGCAGAAAGACAAATAAGACCCTCATTATGCTGTTCTAAAAGCGAGTCACTGATTCTTGGTTTATAGTAATATCCCTCGATGTACGACACTGAATTAAGAAGCATCAGGTTCTTATAACCCTGTTCGTTCATAGCTAATAACACAAGATGATAGTATCGGCTACCGCTCATGGTTGTTGATTTTGCGGTATGAGATTCGGGATTTACATAAAATTCACACCCCACAATGGGATTGATGTCGTGTTCTTTGCACGCAAGATAAAACTTAAGTGCACCGAACATGTTACCATGATCTGTGATTGCAAGATGCTTCATTCCAAAGGATTTAGCTTTATTTATATACCTATGTATCGGTGCAGCACCATCAAGCAGTGAATAGTCAGTGTGATTATGTAGATGTACAAATTCCGGCATGCATTACTCCTTAGCAGGCCACATTGTACCACAAGGACTTCGTAATGCGTAGCCTATCGCTCAGATAGACTCTGGGCATTTAACTCGTGCATTGCCGACTCAACGAAACCACGAGCACGCTCAATCTGCATAGGTGGATACTCTTGTGGGCTTGCTGATAGGATCTCTTCCATAACGTTTCGTACGACACGTGAAATCTGTTGAGAAGTCAACGGAAGTAAGGTACCTTGCATCATCATGTCAATTTCTTTTGGAACAAGAATTAGAGAAGTTGGGAAAGTGAGGCACATACTAAATTTCTGAATAACTGATTGGTTGTAGGAGCAAGCAAACGATAGAAATACAGTTTCTTGAGGGTTCAGCATGGGATTTCCTGCAGTAATAAAATAGGAAAAGTTTTCTCTTTCAAATCCCAGTCGTATGCGGGTGATAAGTTCATTTTTCTTTAACTGTAAGACTCCAAGTTTATCATACAGTCGATGCAAATCTAACCATTTGGTTTCAGTCTTTGGCCCAAGACATGTTTTCACTTCCACTTCGGCCTGTAGGGACACAAGTGTTCCAGGAAGGGCTAGGCGAATTCCTTCAGTACAAAGTGCCCCTCCCATAGTTATATGTCGTCGAACTATCCGGGTTGCTGTCCGCTCGAGTGTTTCTTGAAGAAGCCCGGGAAGTACTTGCTTACCAACTTTGAGCATATCCTCAAAAGTAACCATGGAACCAATCTCCAGGTATCGGTCTGTACGGTTAATCCGACCCAAATCAGGAACTTCACTTAATGAAATGATGTCGTTGCTATCTCTTGTGGGATAGTAATCATGTCTACTCATAAGGAAAGTTCCACCAGCCCAGAATGTAGCATTCGGAAAGCGGGTAGCAACCGATACAAGGTCACTCATTGTTTTTGGCAGATGGACTGCGGGGGATCTAATACCTTCGTACACGTCTTCGTCTCCGGTAGGTTGCTGCTGCCTTAAAAATATCTATCATCTCGTGAGCATCAAGGCAGGGGCAGCGATTCAGCGCGATTTCTTCAACTATAGTTTCTTCGCTTGGTTCTTCATCTCTTGAAGGACCCTCATCTGATTTAACAATGGTTTGCAGAAGGGCTTCAAAAATTAGCGTTTTAGACGCATAACAGTGTGGACATGGGTGGCTGCCGGTATCTTCATATGCTCGTTCTAGATCATGCCAAAAACGCGTTCTTTTAAAACCGTCAAAGGTCAGCACCCGAGCTCCTTTTAATTTAAATGCAGGAATGAGGCAGGATAGAACTGCTTCATCGTTGAGGAGGACTACACAGTTACCGCAAAACCCGTCACGACAACGAGCATCCATATTGGGAGCCTCAACGTCTTCCATAAGAATGAGATTGAGCGGTTTGTTTGAGTTAACTGTGAGTGAGATACTTTTATTATCTATCGTACAATTGATCTTCATTCTTCCCTCCGAAGGTACCCAATAATGTCTTCACTAGTAATCGGCATGGCTGTCGCGTCACAATTAAGTGCTTGCGATAATGCCGCTGCACAAGAGGCCATGACCATTGCTCGCAGTGCTGATGTTGCAGAGGATGGGGAAGAATTCGATCCGAGTGTATTCACCTGTATATCCATGAGCGGGGGGCCTCCCTCTCTGTGAATAGGAATTACATTACATTCACTTAAACTTGTGTTAATTATATGTCTGAACTTAACTCGCAGACGATTAATCTCAGTTGTATTACTAAAAGAGAATCTTCCCCATACCCTCCTTACCTGTACTTCCAGTGTAATGGTATTGACTTCCAGTTCAATTATGAGACAACCCCAGTTCTTACTTGAGAACATGGCTTTGGAAGTTCCCGAGAGGGCACTTTTTGCAGTTGCAGATTCAGTGATGGGTAAAGGTTCTTTGAATCGTTTTGATTTGATTCCATCGCAACATTGTTGAATCATCATTACCGATCTTTCAACATCGAGCGATAAAACATCGGGACCGGTATCGACCATCTGATCTGTGTTCGGCTCGATGAACAAAATATTCTCTCGTTCAATTGACAGTTCGTTTGCTATGGTTGCTCGCCACAGCGTACTAATTTTTCGACTCGCATGAAAGCTGGAGTTGATTTCGATTTTATTATTAGTGTTTAGCGTAATTGATATTTTTGCCGCAGTATTAAGGGGAGAATCAAGAGAAAACCCACTTATTCCAGCACCACATGATATTCCTATGCCTCTGCTATAGTTAAGAAAAGTAGAAATAGATTTTTTGGTTTTTCGCTGCAATTCATATACTGAATGATGTCGGGCAAAATCAGAAATTGCACAGGTTTCCTCAATTAGATCACGTAATTTATTACTAGGTAATGTTTCAAGTACTTCTAACCTATTTGTTCCATCTACATAGTGCTTTATTCTCCAGTTAGAAGGGTTGGATTGCTTATTTCTTGCCAGTGCAGAAGCATGTGCTTCTGTTGAATAGAGTGCTGAGCTGTATCCCAGATCACCAAAAAAGTGAGATGGTGGATTATGAGATTCTACAATTCTGACAGTTGATGAGAATGCTTTTAGATCATACAGCGGTACGAGTCCCGCGAGAATTTGTTTAAACAATTCTGCGGTGAAGAGGGGGAAAGCACCTTGATCTACTACAGCTTCCACCTCTTCTGCAATCGGGCTGCCTTGTGCATCCAATGCAGTCTTTCGAGAGATTGTAAGAGGACTTCTATAGGTAGGGAATCGTGAACCGATTTCTACTCGTTGTCCAGTTTTAATAGTCGCGATACCGGCTATAGCTGCTAACACAGAGGGAATAAGGAGCTTTTCATCCTTGGGAGAAAAATGAGAGGAGGGCGAAATAACCACACTTTTTTTAGTTCTTCCACAGGCATTGGCCACGGTATCTCGCACATGAAACGGCCATTGAGTAGGGGCTTCTACATGGAGTTGATTATTGTTTAACCAGGAAATTACACGGGTTACGGTATCTTCACGAGTCCAGACTCTTCTATCAACATAGGTTCTTTCAAATGATGATTCGGATTGCTCAAAAACTTCTTGTATGCTTCCCCATGAATAGCTTATGGGAGAGTGAACATGTTTCAAATCGTGGTTAGCAGCTTCTGTGGCGAGCTGAAAGTCAATCTCAACCTCTCTTGATTTGATTTCGACGGTTTCCATATCTGGACCGAAGAGAGCTACTATCGGCTGACCTCGATAGCTAATTTCTGAGGAGGCGAAAAGGGGGAATTCATCATCATAAACAGCAACCCTATTCCCCCCGGGAACATCCTCTGGCCCAATCATAAAGAACCGTTCGTCTTGTTTTGGAGAGGTGATTCCGAGTATGGTCCCATTTTCGATTGTTGAACGGATTACAATTCCGTAGAGAGTATCTCCTGTGTCGAGATTCTTATTCAATTTATCTGCCATGAGATTCCTGCTGCCACCTTTCAAAGCTAAAAATACCATTTAACTTTCGAGTCCGCAATGGCAAAACAAGAGAAAGACGGTATACTACATGTGTGCAGGAGGTGTGCAGGTATGGAAGCATTTGAATATGGCAGGGAGGAAGTAGCAAAACTTTCCGAAGCATTGAGACGGCATCAGCACCTGTATTATGTAGAAGCAAATCCAGTGATTAGTGATCTCGAATATGATCGATTGATGAATAGGCTTATCGAATTGGAAGAAAAATACCCTGAACTGCTGTCTCCCGATTCTCCCTCCCAACGGGTTGGTAGTGATCTTGGATCCTCTTTCCCTGAAGTTTCTCATTCTGTACCAGTGCTTAGCCTAGACAAGGCCTACTCTGCAGAGGCTATTGTTCAATGGATTGGAAGAGTCCGAAGCAGAGGCGAACAGCAACTTTCATTCGTGGTAGAGCAGAAGATGGATGGAGTCTCTCTCGTTCTATATTACGAACAGGGGCTTCTCGTTCGTGCTGTCACAAGGGGAAATGGGTTTGTCGGAAACGATGTAACGGCAAACGCAAAAACAATCACTTCTATTCCACTTCGTCTTTCACAGCCAGTCACTATTGCAGTTCGCGGAGAGGTTTTTTTGCTTAAGAAGGATTTTGATCGTCTTAACCTTTCGTTGGAAGTACCGTATGCGAATGCGAGAAATTTATCAGCAGGAACTTTGCGAAGACTAAAAAGTAGAGAAACTGCCCGTATTCCGTTACGTATGTATGCCTATGAAGCTTCGGGGCCTTTCATACAGGAACATATTCATACACATGGTGCTCTTCTCTCGTTGTTGAAGGATTTAGGGTTTTTTGTGAATCCCCAATTCGGAGTATTTTCTGAAACTTCCTCTATGGAAATGAATCAACAGCTTTCATTATCTCCTCACACCTTGGGAGGCTATAGTGATATTTCTGAGTATATAGGATTGGTAGAGCAGCAGAGAAAAGATCTCCCTTATGAAATTGATGGACTAGTGATTAAAGTAAATGAGCTTGGAGTCCGAGAAATACTTGGTTACACAGGTCATCACCCGCGTTGGGCGTTAGCTTATAAGTTTGATGCTCCCGAAGCAGAGACCGTGGTCCAAAGTATAGATGTTCAAGTGGGAAGAACCGGAAGAGTTACCCCTGTAGCTCGAGTAGGTACTGTGAAAGTAGGTAATTCAATGGTTTCAAATGTTACATTACACAATCAGGACTACATCAGCCTCCTTGAACTGGCTATTGGCGATACCGTAGCCATCTCAAAAAGGGGCGATGTGATTCCAGCTGTTGAACGAGTGGTTGAAAAGAATGATGTCGGGAATTCAACTTGGTTGATTCCTCAAAACTGTCCCTCGTGTGGTAGTGCGCTTGTTCAAGAAGGTGCACATACGTTCTGTCCCAACACTTTTTGTCCCGATCAGGTAATTGGACGAATAAGTTTTTTTGTTGGAAGAGATCAAATGGATATAGAGGGGTTTGGCCCTGAAACAGTTGCTTTTCTCGTCGAGAAAGGATTGCTTCATGATGTACCCGATATTTATAGAATTCCCTATGGAAATCTTGTTGGAGAACCTGGGTTTGGCGAGAAAAAGGTACAGGCATTACTTAGGGCTGTTGAAGCAAGTAAAGACCGCCCCTTCAGAACTGTTCTGGTTTCTCTTGGGATTCCCGATTTTGGTAAAAAAGCTGTTGGATTATTGATTGATTCCGGCATTGCTTCGATCGACCAGCTCTTGGAACTTGTAGATACAAACAACAGAGAGTATCTGTTGAGCATTAAAGGATTTGGTGAGAAAACAGTTGACGCTCTCTTTACGTATCTTTCAAATCACCATATGAGGGAGCAAATTAGGCGATTGAATGAGATTGGGATTAATCTGTATGAAGATATATCTTCTCACTCTGAAAAACAGTCACAAATTTTTTCCGGCCAAATTTGGTGTGTTACAGGAAGCTTTCAAAATTTTTCTCCAAGGTCGAAGGCACTTCAACAAATAGAGGCCCATGGTGGACGTACAACTAGTTCAGTTACAAAAAAAACAACTCATTTGCTCGCAGGAGAGGGTGCTGGTTCGAAATTACAGCAAGCCCTTACTTTTGGCACGACGGTTGTGAATGAACAACAGTTCTTGTCTTTATTGAAGGAAGACTAACATTATGGAAAAGCAAGCAAGAGAACTGAATGCACTACTCGATGTTTCTGTTGTTGGAAAGGTTTTGTCTCCATATGGCAGAAATGCATTTTTCCCTAAGGGTATAGTTGCGCAAAGCCAAGAAGCAGCAGATAAAGCCTATTTTATTGATGCTACAGCAGGCGTCGCAAAAGAACAGGGTCGATATATTTCTCATAGTGTTTTTTCACAGGCGGCTCCACAGCTAAGTACCGATGCACTAGTTTCCTACGCTCCAACCGCCGGTAATCGTTCATTGCGTGAATTATGGCAGAAGGAATTAGCAAGGAAGAATCCTGACTTGTCTGTTGCCACCTGTTCCCTCCCAATAGTAACAGGAGGATTGACCCATGCTCTTTCAATCGCTGCCGATTTGTTTGTTGATGCAAACGACACAGTAATCATCCCGTCTCCTTGTTGGGATAACTATGACCAAATATTTAGAATTCGTCGGAAGAGTGCTGTGTTATCTCCCTCCTTATTCAATCACCAGCTGCAGTTTACTCTCAAGGAAGTTGAACAGGCTTTGTGTGCAATTGAATCGGAAAAGATTGTAATAGTACTCAATTTCCCAAATAATCCTACCGGTTTTACTCCTTCTGAAAAAGAGATGTTCGAACTGCGAGATCTGTTGGTTGATAAAGCTTGCAAAGGTACAAAAGTAGTCGTCATTATTGATGATGCCTATTTTGGCTTATTTCATGATGCTACAGCATATAGTCAATCACTTTTTGCCTTGATGCAGGATGTTCACGAGAATATATTAGCAATCAAATGTGATGCCGCGACTAAAGAAGCTCTCGTCTGGGGTTTTAGAGTAGGGTTTATTACCTATGGCACACGCGGGATGACCGAACCTGTCCGCTTGGCATTGGAAGAAAAAACCAAGGGAGCAATTCGTTCTTCAGTTTCAAGTTGTTCTCAAGTAAGTCAATCCTTATTACTTGAGGCAATGCATAACCCTGCCTATTACAGTGAGGTTGCTTCTGTTCAAAAGAAAATTGCTCAGAGGTATGCTATAATTAAAGATGAGTTGAACAGGCGAAGTGATTCATCACTCTTATCCCCGTACCCGTTCAATTCAGGGTATTTTTGTTCACTATATTGTGATGCCAGGGCAGAAATATTGCGAAAATATGTATTGAAGCATCATGGCATTGGTATTGTGTCTCTTGGATCGCATATGGTGCGTATTGCCTACTCAGCGGTGGATGATTACCAGATTCCAGAGATAATCGATGTGATGTATCAGAGTGCAGAGGTTGTATGGACGTAAAAGCAAAACTCTATTTAGTTGATGGCGAAGGCCAGAAATTCATGGGAATCGGAGTACTATGGCTTCTTAAGCAGATTGAGGTGACCGGGTCTTTGCGGGGAGCCGCTGCAAGTATGGAAATATCATACTCAAAAGCCTATGCAATGATACGTAATCTAGAGAATCAAATTGGGATTTCTGTTATCGAAAGAAGACGAGGAGGAGCAGAGCATGCTGGATCCTCACTTACGAAATTTGGTCAACAATTTATCGGGCTCTATGATAATTTCCAATCTACCGCTAAAATGATGCTTGTTGAGCCTTTCAAAGATTTTTCGCGTGATCTGCAAGACCTGATATGCGAATGTTCACACTGCGGATATAAGGAGTAATAGTATGGGTGTTGTGCCGGCAAAGAAGAAGTATGATTTTACAATTCCTAACCTTGGAAAACAAAAAATTAATTCTCCCATTAAAATGTCTACATCTATTGATGATGGGTTAGCTGACTACGTAACCGAAGATAAGCGGGTCTACTTTGGTATAGATGCAAAAGTTAATGAAAAGGGTGAAGAGGTTTTAGAATATCATGACACTGTTGAGCTTGCAGGTCCACGCGAAAAAATTTACTTCAACCCTGCACATGTGCATGCAGCAATCGTAACGTGTGGTGGTATTTGCCCTGGACTCAATAATGTTATTCGAGCAGTGGTTCGCTGTTTTTGGTATCGATATGGTGTGAGAAGAATCTCTGGTATTCGTTTCGGCTACCGTGGACTTCTTGAGAATTCTCCATATCCACTTATTCCGCTTGATCCAGATGTTGTTGATGATATTCAGGAGAAGGGTGGTACCATATTGGGAAGTTCCCGTGGTGGAGGAGATCGTGTAGAGGAGATTGTTGATTGTCTCGAACGATTAAATATTAATATCCTTATAACCATAGGAGGAGACGGCACTCTCCGAGGTGCATATGAACTTGGTGAAGAGATTAAGAAAAGAGGACTGAAGATTGCTGTAATTGGGGTTCCGAAGACGATTGATAATGACTTATCGTTTATTCAGATTTCATTTGGCTTCGATACTGCAGTTGCTCATGCAGTTCCATCGGTTCGAGGGGCTCATACAGAGGCGAAAGCTTCAATTAATGGGATTGGCTTGGTGAAAGTGATGGGCCGGGAATCGGGGTTTATTGCAGCAAGTACCGCATTAGCTATGAGTGATGTGAATTTCTGCCTCATTCCTGAGAGCCCGTTTGATCTTGAAGGAAAGAATGGCCTTCTTGAGCATTTGAAGCATCGAATTCTTGATCGCGGTCATGCAGTAATACTTGTTGCTGAAGGTGCTGGACAGGATTTGGTTCAACAAACAGGTGATCGAGATGCTTCAGGTAATGTTAAATTTTCAGATATTGGGATTTTTTTGAAGGATAAGATTAAGGAATATTTTAAACAGGAAGGGATTGAGATGAGTTTAAAATATATTGATCCAAGCTATATTATTCGCAGTGCACAGGCAAATCCCAACGATTCTATTTATTGTTCACGATTAGGTGCACATGCAGTGCACGCCGCAATGGCAGGGAAAACGCAAGCACTTATTTCGTTGGTGAACAATAAATTTGTTCATATTCCAATTAAGGTTGCTGTATCAGAACGTAATCATGTGAATACGGAAGGAAGTTTGTGGAGAGATGTCCTTGAAAACACACGGCAACCAGCCTCAATGAAAAATAAGTAATTAGTTTGACAGAACGTTATTGCAGGGGGCTCCGTAGATATATTTACCGGAGCCTTCATTATATGTAATTATATTGATTATAAATTACTTATATGTGAAATTTGTTATATTAAATTAAAACTATGCGTGTTTTGTGCAAAATGTAATCGTTTTCTCGTGAGTAAATCTCGGTTTACTCATATGAATTAAGATTTTTCTAATTTTTAACAAAAACGCTTGATTCTTTTTTTCTTTTTCGGTAAATTTTCATCGAAAGGAAAGAGAATGGAATATTCCTTCCGATAACATGGACTCCATTCAATTAACTTTTCATAACCTCCTTTTTGTTCCCCCTGGGTTTAACCTCCTTTTCCCCAGGGGGTTTTTATATGTGCAGTGTCTACGAGCTCACAAGAAAACGTCCTCCGTATTGGTAAGGAGGATGTTACTTCGATGCTCGTTGTTAATTCGAAGTTATACAGTTAGGAGTCTCATATAGGCTTTCAAGATTTCGTCATCACCACCACCTGCAAGGACTTTAGTAGCTAGAACTTTCCCTAGCTGAACGCCCTCCTGGTCAAAGCTGTTGATGTTCCATAGAAAGCCCTGAAACATTACCTTGTTTTCATAATGTGCGAGCAATGCTCCGAGGGTTTCTGGCGTAAGCTGGTCACCAATTATAACACTTGAATAACGGTTCCCAGGGAATTGTTTATTAGCATTTTCATGGTTTTTACCACAGGCAAAAGCAACTATCTGTGCGATGAGATTTGCATTGAGTTTTTCCTGACTGGTGGATCCGTCAATTTCAATATCCTTGCCTTGCTGAGATTTCTTAAAACCTATGAACTGTAATGGTACAGTGTCGGTACCTTGGTGAAGAAGCTGATAAAACGAGTGTTGCCCATTAGTGCCGGGTTCGCCAAAGATTATCGGACCTGTCTGGTAATCTATAGGATTCCCGTCGCGATTCACTCGTTTCCCGTTACTCTCCATATCGAGTTGTTGTAAATGGGCAGGGAAACGCGAGAGTGCTTGAGAGTAGGGAAGGATTGCTGTGAATGGCAGGTGAAGACAATTTCTTATATACATTCCGATGAGCGCATCGAGTAATGCTGCGTTCTTTGTGATATTGCCATGAAGAGCGAGGGTGTCAGCTTCATGAGCGCCTGCTAACAATCGAGTAAAAACTTCTGGCCCGTAAGCTACTGAAAGAACTACAGCACCCACGGCACTTGTCGCTGAGTACCGACCACCTATGTAATCATCAATATAGAATGCATCTAGAAAATCTTTGGAGGCAGCCAGTGGACTTGTTTTACTTGTTACTGCCACCATATGTTGAGCGGGATCAAGGCCAGTAATGCCAGTATCCTTCATTACTTTACGTACTAATTCATAGTTTGTAAGCGTCTCTTGTGTAGTTCCACTCTTTGAAACAAGAACAAAAAGAGTAGACTCAAAATCCAGTGTTTCAAAAACATCAAAAGCATCATCGGGATCTACATTCGATATAAATCGGGCTTCTCTTGTGTCTAGACTAGTTCCTTTAGCCCATCCTTTGAGGGCAAGATACAGGGCTCTGGGCCCCAAATCACTACCACCAATGCCAATTTGTACCACCGTTTTGAATTTTTTCCCTGTTGAACTGAGGATGGTTCCCTGCCGTATCGACTGAGCAAATTGAGAAATTCTCTTGAGCTGTTCAGCGTAGAAATTTCCCTTTTCTTCATTATCTGCAACTACTTTTATACCGTTACCAAGGACTCTCCCCCTAGTAAGATGATGCAGTACTAAGCGATCTTCTCCAGTATTCATGGTTGCCCCAGCAAGCAGTGCACGATACTTCTCTACAACCTGTTGTTCATCGGCGATTTTTTGAAGCAGGTCAAGATGAGAATCACCTACTGGCATTGCTGCCCAATGATAGGTAAGCCCACCACCGCAAGGGGCTGTTGATTCATTGATTCGTTGTGAAGTAAGAGCTGAACGAATATCCTCTGCAGGAAGCTCTTGTAATGTGGAAAAGTTTTTTGATTCAGAGAGATTCTTAAATTGCATAGTATCACTCCTTACCCATTTGTAGGATAGATAAAGTGTATACTAGGAGCAGTGAGCCGGCAATATGGATTTAAAATTATGCTTCGATTTCTGGGATACGTAATTTAAAACTTTCTAATAGATCTTCTTTTGAAACTCCCTCACGTAAAATGACAAAAATTGTATCATCTCCTGCTAGGGTACCAAGAATTTCAGGAAGTGCAAGAATATCCAGAGCTAATGCAACACTGTTAGCATGGCCGCTTCGAGTTTTTATCACACCAAAATTATGACTGAACTCAATTGAAAGGACACCGCGTCTCACATCCTGAATGTAACTTTTTTCGGATTCTGAAATAAGATCATTCTCAGGCAACGAGTAATAGTAACCGGACCAACCATCTGAAATCTTCCCGACTTTAAGCATTTTTAAATCTCGCGACAGCGTGGCTTGGGTTACATTATAGCCCTCTTTTGAGAGTAGTTCGAGTAAAGTATCCTGGTTATCTATACGATTATTTTTAATTAATTCCTTTACAACTGAAAGTCGCGTGTGTCTTTCTTTCATTGTTAGCTCCACTATATATTTAGTATATTTATTCTTAAATGCTTGTATGAATATACAGTACAACGATGGTAAATACAAGGACAATCTCTTTCACTTCAATTATTCACTGGACGAATGTTATACCAAGTTATATAGTTAGCCCGTATGTGGAGGTGAACTATGGAAATCACGATTATAATCATCGCTATTATTGTTCTAATCTTGCTTTACGGTGTTGCTATATACAACAAGTTAGTTCGTCTGCGAAACCAAAGTGAAGAATCAGCAGCCGCAATTGATGCAAATTTGAAAAAAAGGTACGACCTGGTTCCTAATCTTGTTGAAACAGTAAAAGGGTATGCAAAGCATGAACAAGAGACCCTCACTGCAGTTATCGAAGCTCGAAATAGAGCGATGGGAGCCACAACCCTTACTGAGAAGAATGAAGCTTCCAATGCTTTTTCCGCCACGTTAAAGAATTTATTTGCCTTGAGTGAAAGTTATCCTGACCTAAAAGCTAATCAGGGATTCCTCGATTTGCAGACGCAATTACAGAAAATTGAAGACGATCTGCTTCAGGCTCGAAAGTATTACAATGCAGTTATTGGCGATATCAACACCATGGTACAGACCATACCATCTTCTTTTGTAGCTGGCATTGCAAAATTTACAAAACTTCCCTATTTGGCAATAGAAGAGGAAGCCCGAGGGCGTGTCGACGTCCGATTCTAGGAAGGGGTACATGAAACACTTCGTCAGAACTCATCTGGTCGTACTCGTGCTGTTCAGTCTTTCCGTGGCATTAAGTGCGGCATCCGGGTATACCATAGAGGAATTGCATAGTGATGTAACGATTACTCCAGAAGGATTCTATGATGTACAAGAACGAATAGTGATGGATTTTCTTGAACCATTACGCGGTTTCTATAGAGTGCTTCCGGTAAAGTATGAGATAACTGATGGTTCTCGTGATGATGTTCAGGTACGGGTCTCAAAGATTAAGGCAAGTGATACGCTCACAATCTATAGGAATGATTATACGGTTTCTATTCGCCTTGGCCAAGCTGAGAGAACACTACGCGGGCTGCAAAATTATAATATCTCGTATAGATACGATATTGGGCCGGACCCATATGAAGCCTACGATGAATTCTATTTCAACATTGTAGGAGAAGATTGGGAAGTTCCTATAGAAAACTTTTCTTTCACGATTCAATTCCCAGCCCCCATTGATTCTCAGAACATTTGGTTCAGTCGCGGAATACGAGGAACTACTTCGGCTGAGGGAGTAACCTGGGAGCTTTCTTCGGATGGAATGACAGTATCGGGTGTGACTACTGCGTTACAACCAGGAGAGGCCCTTACCATTCGTGTCCAGATGCCGGATGGCTATTATGTTGAGAGAACCGATTGGCAGGCTATGTATCGAATTGGCCATGTTGTACTTTCGCTTCTGCTCATTATATGTGCTTGGTTCGTATGGCAAAAATATGGTAAAGACAAGGATCTCATTATCGTACCGCGTCATGAACCTCCGCAAGGTATGAGTCCTCTGGATGTTGGTTATATTATTGATGAATCACTCGATCCACGAGATGTAACCTCCATGATATTTTACTGGGCAGATAAAGGTTGTCTTACGATTGTGGAAGAGGGAAAAAGTTTTTCCTTTATAAAGGGTCACGATCCAGTTACGGATTCCAAACATGAACGACAATTGTTCAATGCATTTTTTGCGGCTGGTGAAAAAGGAGTTGTTCGTGAGAAGGATCTGAAAGAGTCCTTTTTCAAAGCATACCAGAAACTGAAATCTACTGTAGATTCGCACTATAGAGGAGAACGGGCACTGTCAAACATAAAATCACGTAATAAAGCAGCTCTGGTAACCCTTTTTATGCTTGTTCCTGCTATTGGTTTCGCTCTGTCACTTTCTGGGAATTATCCTGGAATAATTACGATTATTCTCACCGCGATTGCACTCGCTGATGCAATCTTTCTTACTGTAACGTGGCACCTGATTTTTCGCGTATGGCATATAAGAAAATCAATCGGTAAAATTTTCTGGTTCATTGTAATCTTGGTTGCTGGTCTATTTGGCTGGGGCGTTTTGACCTTTGCGGGAATGTTGGCCGAGCAGTCGACGGTATTAGTTGTTCTTGCCAGCACCATTACTGTTACGAGTAACATCATTATTTCACTTTTTTCGGTTATTACTAACCAGAGAAGTGAGTATGGTCGACGTGTATTAGAAGAAGTTCTTGGGTTACGGGAGTTTATTCAACGAGTTGAAATGGATGAATTAGAAACTATGATTCATGAAAATCCAGATTATTACTACCACATACTCTCGTTCGCGATAGTTCTAGGATTAGAGAAAAAATGGGCAAAGAAATTTGATTCCATTACGATTGAACCACCTTCCTGGTATGTTGGACCGAATTCAATGATAAGTGCTATTGCTGTGAGTTCCATGCTGTCACGGTGTAATTCTGCGTTAACAGGAACACTTGCAGCTCCTGCGGGATCCAGTTCTGGAGGTCATTTCGGTGGTTCTTCCTTTGGTGGAGGAGGGTTCTCAGGTGGCGGCTTTGGCGGTGGCGGCGGCGGAGCCTGGTAG
>CAZTUL010000044.1:0-12947 GCA_964616275.1 uncultured Spirochaetaceae bacterium
AACAGGGCCGGGAAGAGTCTCCATCGTTTTCGGTCGTGAAGCAGACGGACTTACCGATGCAGAGCTGAACTGCTGCCATATGGGTGTTCGCATACCCACGAGCGAATCTTTTCCAAGCCTGAATTTATCGCAAGCCGTGCAGATTATTACCTATGCTCTTTTCCGCGAACTTTCTCCTGCATTAGGGTTTGAGCCTATTCAAGAACATCGACTATCTGAACTGGTAGAGACAGTCAATGATTCATTCGAACGCATTAAATTTTACAAGCAGAATGAACAGGAAGAGGTGAAACGGTTCTTTCGGGATATATTTGCACGTGCTACACTGAGTGAACGTGAAGCTAAGCGTCTTGAAAAAATGTTTATTAAGATGGCACGACTGAAAATTCATCGACCAGGTGAGACAGTACAAGAAAAGTGATGGGTAACACTATGAGAGAACCATTTCTAGAACCGATACCGAGAGTTGTCGCACATCGGGGCGACAGTCACAATTTCCCTGAGAATACAATTGAAGCCTTCGTAAGTGCGACCTCCATGGGAATAGACGTAATTGAAACAGATGTTCATCTATCAAAAGATAATCATGTAGTTATATGGCATGATCCTACACTTGAACGGAACACCAATGGACAAGGATTCGTAGAGGACCATACGCTCGAAGAGCTAAAAAAACTTGATGCGGGGTTCACGTTTACGAAAGATGGTGGAAAGTCATTCCCTTTCAGGGACAGACATATTCAGCTTGCAACCTTGGACGAAGCTCTTGAAGCATGTCCTCACCAACGATTTAATGTTGACTTAAAAAGTAAAACCCCTGCGATTGTAGATGCATTTAATGAAGTTATAAAAGGGCATGATGCAGAACAACGGGTACTTTGTGCCAGTTTCCATCTGAAGAATCTACAGCGAATGCGAGAACTCAATCCACGCATACTCACAAGTCTGACGACCTGGGAGGTGCTTCCCCTACTGGTAAAACAAAAACTAGGGGTTCTGCCCCGTAGTTTGCAGTTGCCGAGAACTGCAGTATTCCAAGTACCGGTAAAACAGTGGGGTATAACTGTTATAACCGATTCATTCATTGAGGCATTTCACGACAGAGGTGCAATAATTCAAGTATGGACTATAAACGATGAGCAGCAGATGAGAGAGCTCTTCGCCATGGGTGTAGATACCATTATGACCGACGATCCCGCTACCGTTATCCGTGTAGCGAACGAGCTCTCCCTCCGATAAACAGATTTTCTATTCAGTGATGATAAGGCATTCGGGATTCAGATGCTCTGATTCAATATCCTTAAAATATCTATAAGTCCCAACTTTAAGTTCCACGGTGGCGGTTTCATCACATATTATCATAGCCCGTGGGTGCATCTGAATTGCACTACACGTCCAGCCATGGTTCACCGGGCCTTCAATCGCAGCTTGCAGAGCACGGGCTTTATTGTGTCCGTTTGCCAATAATACCACTTCTCGAGCAGACATGATTGTTTTAATACCAACCGTTATTGCAGTCTGGGGCACCTTTAAGACATCATTTCCAAAGAATCGGGAATTCATAATCTTTGTGTCATGGGTAAGTGATTTCTCACGAGTCACTGAATCCAGTGACGAGAAAGGTTCATTGAAAGCGATGTGTCCATCTGCCCCTATTCCGCCGAGAAATAGTCTAATTCCTCCGAAATCCTCAATTTTGTGTTCGTAGGCTGCACATTCAGCGGGAATGTCTGAAGCATTTCCATTTGGAATATGTACATGATCCTTTGGAATATCGATATGGCTGAACAAATGATCCCACATAAATGCATGGTAGCTCTGTGGATGATCTTCAGGAAGTCCGATATATTCATCCATATTGAACGTAACAATATGTTTGAATGAGAGTTCTCCCCTTTTAAACATCTCTACCAACTGTTTATAGGTACCGATTGGTGAAGACCCTGTAGGCAGCCCCAATACAAACGGTTTTTCTGCAGTAGGTCCAAAATCTTTGATTGCTTTAGCAATATACCGAGCAGACCAGCAAGAGAGTTTCTCGTAATCGGGTTGAATGATAAGACGCATGCTTTCCCCCTTATGTGCTTATGTGTGAATTAAACCACGTTTTGCTATGTATCACAAGAAAGTCCTCAATTTTTGTATAAACAGCTTAACGGATAACCCCTCCACCTAGTACAAGATCTTCCTCGTACCAGACGACTGATTGACCGGGGGTAACAGCTTTTTGCGGCTCAGCAAATTTTACCGAAACTGCATCATCACCAATCGGCTCAATAATTGCAGATTTTGGTATACCGGTAGAACGAATTTTTGCCTGCACCTCAAGTGGTTCAGTAATCGGCTCACGAGCAATCCAGCTAAGCTGATGAGCTTCAAGTGAATTGCCAAAAGTCTCTTCAACGTGCCCTACGACAACCTCATTCGAATCAGCCCGTAGAGAAATTACATAGAGAGGGCGTTCCGAGGCTATTTTCAAACCTTTTCTCTGGCCGATAGTATAATTCCAATACCCTTCGTGTTCTCCTAATACTGCACCATGGGTATCAACAATATTTCCACGTCTTGGAGCCGTTTGTAAAAGGTCACTGTAATCGCCGCTGTAAAAATCTTGACTCTCATCTTTCTCTTCGGTGAAGAAGCCGTGCTTAATACAGAGAGCCCGAGCCTCCTCTTTCTGCAAATTACCAAGGGGAAACATGACTTCACTGAGTTGTTTTTGTGTGAGACGATAGAGAAAATAGGTCTGATCTTTTTTCAGGTCGGCTGCCCTTCGCAGTACATATCTTCCACCAACCGTATCGACTTGAGCATAGTGGCCTGTAGCAAACTTATCAAATACAATCCCAGACTCCCGGGCAATTTGTGGCAGTGCACCGAATTTGATAAGACTGTTGCACCAGACACAGGGATTAGGAGTACGTCCAGCTAAATACTCATGTTTAAAATCTTCGAGTACAATACGCTCATACTGTTCAGCACAATCAAGTACATGATACTCAATTCCGAGCATTTCACTCACTCTTCGGGCTTCAGCAATATCTTCTTCTTCGTTCGGTCCGAAGCAAGCATTCTTTTTCAATTCCCCAGAAAATGGATTCCCATCTCTCCAGATGGACATAGTGACACCTACAACATCATGTCCAGCTTCCTTAAGCAGTAGTGCGGCAACGGAAGAATCAATTCCGCCACTCATACCCACTAAGACTCTCATATATCCTCCAGCACATCGTGCATTACGTCTCGTATATTCTCAAAGGAGGGTACTGAATCATGCACCTCTCTTTCGATCCATGTAAAAACAACAAGACCGCTCCGGATTGCCCAGAGCGGTCTTAAGCGAGAGTGACGGGACTCGAACCCGCGATCTACGGCGTGACAGGCCGTCGCGATAACCAGCTTCGCTACACCCTCATCGATAGCATGGAGAAACTACAACGTAGATGAAGTTTTGTCAACACCCATACCCTATTTTTTTTCGTTTTTGCCGATTGCCTTGCTGAGAGTGCTCCAGTATACTGCAACGGCATAAGGAGGCTTGTACATGCAGATTGCGATTATGGAATTTTTCCAGAGCATTTCCTCTCCTGTGCTGGATATCCTCGTTGAATTCATGACCATGCTGGGAGAAGAGACCGTATTCATCATTGCAGTAGCACTCTTCTTATGGACAATGTCGAAGAAACGGGGCTTTATTATTTTTTCTACCCTCTTTACCTCGCTTATCGGCATGAGTGTCTTAAAAGCAGTCATACGTGCCCCTCGACCATTCCAGGTTCTTGCAGACATCCAGGGGAAACGCCTCGCAACTGCAACAGGTTACTCCTTTCCGAGCGGACATACCACAGGTGCTGCTTCCTTCTACAGCTCACTTGCTTTCACCTTCCGAAAGAGGTGGCTATCGTATGTTTGTGCAATCGTAATTCTCTTAGTAGGTTTCTCGCGGATGTATCTCGGAGTTCACTGGCCTATAGACGTCTTTGGTGGCCTTGCCCTTGGAATAACGGTTACATTCATAGCGTATGATTGGTTTTCACGCCTTTATGATCGTACCGAAGCACTCATTCGTTTTTGTTTAACGGTAGGTATAACTGCCCTCATACTTACGTTATTGTTAGCAGTCCTTATACATACACAACGTGTGGATGAGGTAGGTTTTACCGACCCCATGAAATTATTCAGCCTCGCAGCCGGAGGATATCTCGGATTCGCTTGGGCAGAACGGCACATTCACTACACTACTGCGGGAAGAGTCGGAATTAAGGTGCTGCGTTTCCTATTGGGGATAGTCATAGTAATTTTCATTCAGGCATTGAAGGGGTTGCTGCCAGATCATGTTGCGGCAGCTGTTTTCCGTTACACCGCTACCGGGTTCTGGATTACCGGACTCTACCCATATATTGGGACAAAGGTGCACATAGCAAAGTCTCCATTATTTGAAAGAGAAGCATAATCTGACTCGGTACACATGATTATCTGCGCTTTTTCCTGGTTCCCTTTTTCGGTGGTTTTGCAGACTGTGATAATTCAATCATCTGTTCTCGTGTGAGCTTTTCAAGGGCAGAGGCATCTTGCTTCATCTCCTTGGGCAATTGAAAGTTCATATCACCAATTTTCCCATAGAATCCATACCTACCATTGAATACTCCAAGCAATCTGCCCTCTACTTCACCAAAATCGACAACAGGTTTTGCCGCATCTTGTTTAGTTTTACCAGAACCTGCTGTTCCTGGCTTAGGGGCATTTAGCATGCTGACAGCCTCTTCAAGTGTCACACTGAATACAGCTGGCTCATCTTTCAGTGATCGGTATACCTTCTCACACCCAACATACGGGCCATAGGGGCCAATGTGTGCGTATACTGGTTTCCCCGACTCGGGATGTTTTCCCAGTTCTCGCGGCAGTGAAAGATACTGGAGAATTTCAGTACACTCGAGCGTTTCGGGATTTTTCCCTTTTGGCACACTTATTCGCTTCGGTTTTGGATTTTCCTTTGTTTTTTCACCAAGTTGAAAATAGGCACCGAACTTTCCATTCAATAAGTACACAGGAAGTTGAGATTTTGGATCGGTACACACAGGTTCCGGCGGTGCAGCTTTATCATTTCTTGATTCCAGGATATGCTGCACATCCTCCTCAGTAATGGTTCCCGGGAAAAAGCTCTCTGGAATTGAGACATACTCTGCAATAGCACCTTCTTTATCCAGAATAGGAATATATGGTCCAAACTTACTTATTGCAATGGGATTCTCTGCAGATATGTGCGGCAGATCAATCCGCTTCACATCACTGGGCTTCACCGCTTTCAGCTTAATTTCAACCTGATGCTTCAGACCCTTTTCACCCTCATAAAATTTCCGCAGAAAATCAATCTGATCAACCTTTCCCTCTGCAATTCCATCGAGATCATTTTCCATATTTGAGGTGAAATCATAGTCGACCAAGTCGGTAAAATGATCCTCTAGAAGCTGCACAACAGCAAATCCGACAAAGGTTGGCACCAGTGCTGAGCTATCTTTAACCACATATTTTTTCTCAAATAACTTATCTATAATAGTTGCATAGGTCGAGGGTCGTCCAATACCCTGCTTCTCCAGTTCCTGTACAAGTGTTGCCTCGGTATAGCGGGCAGGTGGTTTAGTTTCATGGCCAACCGGTTCAACACGTGAGGCTTCTAATTCGACTCCCGCACTCAGCTCGGGAAGGAATCGTTCAGAATCCTCAAGTGCTGCCTCGGGGTCATCTTTACCCTCAACATAGACGCGAATGAATCCTGGAAACACAATTCTATTCCCTGTAGCTGTAAACTGAGCATCGTCCACTCCAATTTTTACCGTGGTGGTAGCTTTTATGGCTTCTGCCATCTGACTTGCCAATGTACGCTTCCAGATAATTTCGTATAACGCATACTCAATACCGTGTAATCCACTCTGTTCTGGATGAACAAAGACCTCTCCGGCAGGACGAATAGCTTCATGTGCCTCCTGAGCTGAAGAGTTCTTTGTAGCATACTGTCTCGATGTAGGTGAGAGATAATCTAGCCCAAAAAGGGAACCTGCTGCATTACGGGCACCGGTAATACCCTCCTGGCTTAACGAGGGAGAATCGGTACGCATATACGTAATAAGACCGCTTTCGTAGAGTTTCTGAGCAATTCTCATGGTATCTTTTGCACTGAGTCTCAGTTTCCTGCTCCCCTCCTGCTGTAATGTAGAGGTAATGAATGGGGGTGCCGGTCGCTGTTTCTTCTCTTTTTCTTCCACCGAGACGACTTTCCAAGGCTTACCTTCAAGCCGATCTACCAGTTCTCCTGCCTGTTTCTCGTCGAGCATTATCACTCGTTTATGAGAAGAGAGCTTTCCCGTTTCTGCATCAAAATCTTTCCCATTCGCCACTCTGATACCACCGACGGAATCAAGTTTTGCTTCGAAAGACTGAGGTGAACTGTCGGTTTTTTTGAATAACTCCGCTTTTAGATCCCAGTATGAGGCAGACATAAAGCGAAGACGCTGTCGTTCTCGTTCCACCACCATACGAAGACCGGGAGATTGTACTCGCCCTGCAGAAAGTTTCGGCAGCAGCTTTTTCCAAAGGACAGGAGAAAGTGAATATCCATAGAGTCGGTCAAGAATTCTTCTCGCCTCCTGTGCATTCACCAGTGCCATATCCAATTCACGACCATGATTGAGTGCATGAAGAATGGCTTTTTTGGTAATTTCGTGAAATACCATACGCTGATGGGGAACTTTTGGTTTCAGTAATTCGAGCAGATGCCAGGAAATGCTTTCTCCTTCCCGGTCTTCATCAGTTGCAAGCAACAGAGCTGTACTGGTAGCAAGTTCACTCTTGATTTCCTTGATAATCTTATCCTTACCTTTGGAAACTACATATTTGGGAGTATAGTTTTGCTCAACATCTATAGAGAGATCCTTTTCTGGAAGATCGCGCACATGTCCATTACATGCAATCACTGAGTAGTCTTGTGGTAAAAATTTCTTAATGGTTCGTGCTTTTGTAGGAGACTCTACAATAATGAGAGTTTTGCCATCCGCAATCTGTTTTTTTGCCATGAATTATGTCCTTATCGAGCGCTGCCAGCAATCCGGAGTGTGACTACGCAGGAACTACAGTTATAGGAAGTGTCAACAATTTTGTCAACGATTGACAGCATCGATAAAATGGGAACACAATACCAACATGAAACAGAATTCGGCTAAAATCATAATTGGTGTCGCAATCATCCTGGTAGGGATTTCACTCATCCTGAGAAATGCTGGAGTAGAATTCAATCTCTTCTTTAAGGGATGGTGGGCAGTGTTGATGATGATAATTGCTATTATTTCGATGACAAGTGGCGAAATAGGACCAGGAAATTTTGCCTTACTTATCATAGGAGCATGGCTTTTCGCTGATCAGCGAGATTGGATACCGCAATGGTTTAACAGTGCATATCTGATTGGAGCAGGGATTATCGGATTCGGACTATTGTTCATCTTCAATCCGCGAAAAGAATATCGTTCCAATAATACCGATCAGGATACCCGCAGAGAACAACCTCGCCAAAAGCAGGAAGATACTCGAAAAGAGAAGCACTCCTACAGCCGGAGTAACGAGACAAATCCCAGCTATACCGCAATATTCTCAGGTCAGGATATTCGTAATAGTTCATCGAATTTTGATGGTGCAAATCTTTTTGCTTTATTTGGCGGATTATCATTGGATTTACGCGATGCAATCATCACCCACGATATCATTGTGGATGCCACCGCAATCTTTGGAGGTGTTGATATCAAACTCCCTTCCGATGTGCAGGTAATTGTAAAAGCAACTCCGCTATTTGGCGGCGTGGACGATAAATCACGTAAAATCAGTTCACTCCATGCACCTACGGTGACAGTTCGCTGTCTTGCTGCTTTTGGCGGCGTCGATATTATGTAGCATGCAGAAACCATATTCTATTCACCTGGTAGCATGTTCACCCGAACTGTCTCCCATGGCATATCCATTGGGAGCACTCTGCATACAAACTGCACTTACAACATCTACTCAGCTTGAGGGACAAATTGAAGTTGCATTATCTCATTACATTGCAGACACCCATGCACCAAAAGAGGCTGCTCAAGCGATAGCCGATGTACATCCGCACATACTTGGAATTTCTCTGTATTTGTATAACCGAAGCTGGTTCGATGAGTTTATCCAGCATTTTTCGCTCCTTTCGCCACAGACGATCCTCTTTGCAGGAGGTCCGGAAGCAGGAGCCCATAGTAATCAATTGCTTGCCCGTGATTTTGACTTTCTCCTCGTTGGCGAGGGTGAAGAGAGTGTGTGTTCGGCAATAGAGCAGATTCTTGCAGGTAATACACCAACAGGCTCTGGAATTCGAACACTGGAAGAACCGTATACCCAACCAGCATATCCTGAGCATTTGGAGACATTGGAATCTCCGCTTCTGTCAGGGATCGCTCAGCCGTCTAAGTACATGGGAGTGTTGTGGGAAATGACTCGTGGATGCCCCTACCATTGTGCATTCTGCTTTGAATCACGGGGAAACCGCTCAGTAAGAACCTATCCTGAAGAACGTATAGTGCACGAGTTAAATCTATTAATTGAACATGAAGTAAAGCATGTATTCGTACTCGATCCTACGTTTAACCTACAGAGAGAGAGAACTATTGAGATGCTTACGCTCATTCGAGATCGAGCACCTTCCGATATGCATTTCACCTTTGAAGTCCGAGCGGAATTGATAGATGAGGTTACGGCTGAATTATTCGGCTCGTTTCACTGCTCCTTACAGATTGGATTACAGAGCAGCAATCCAGACATTCTGCGTACCATTGGCCGAAACTTTAATCCACAAATCTTTGCACAGAAGATTGCACTTCTGAATCGTCATGGGGTGGTGTTTGGGCTTGATCTTATTATCGGTCTTCCTGGAGATACTGAGGAAACCTTTAGAAAAAGTCTCGACTATGCCGTATCCTGCAGACCGAGCAATATTGATATATTCCTCCTTGCTGTACTCCCCGGTACTCAGCTGGCATACGATGCCGATACCCTTCATCTGATGTATCAACAGGAAAGTCCATACCTGCTTGAACAAAGTCCTACAATGAGTCCGAACACACGTGAGAAGCTGATACAATTACAGTCCATGTGTGACCGATTATATACTGAAGGAAGAGCTGTTATGTGGTTCCATGTTGCATGCTCTGCCCTCGAAAAAAGACCGGTTGAGATTTTTGATTCGTTTGGAGCATACGTAAAACAATACCCCCAAATTGAAAATGAAGATATATTTTCTGTTCAGGATAGATTTATACGCCACCAATTCACAAATGAAGGGAAATCGCACCTGCTTCCAGCAATGCTGAGTTATATGGAGTTACACCAAGGTATCTCGTATCTCCAAGATACCGGCGAGAGTCCAGTAGTCACCCTCTCGTATACACCGGATGAGCTTACCCGGATAGACACTGTTTCAATACAGGATTTTGTTCGCAATCATACGGCGTCAAATCCCCAGACACATGTAATTTATATTGAAGAAGGTACGCTCTATGTGGAACCTTTAGACTAGGAGAAAGACTCTCCTTGATAGAGGCAAACTTCGTAGCGTATAGTAAGACGATAAGGAAAATAGAAATGTCCAGAAAATTTCGTTATATCGTACTTGCAACTGTGATTGTGAATCTTGTTTTTCTCTCGGGTTGTGTCATGCAGCAGGGATTGAGCCTTACGCGAAATCGTTCAGGTTGGGCTACTACAGATTTATATGTGTATGATTTTTTCCTCACAGTACTTGAGGACTTTGAGCCCTTCTCTACCGAAAAACAAGAAATCTCTCTTATGGATGCAAGTGTAGATGACTTTGTATATCAATTGCATGAGACCAAAAGCGCATCTGATATCGCCTCGGTAAAACTGGGTACGAATGGATATTTTATCGACTTCACCTTCTCCAGTCTTGAAGATCTGTTGCAGGATTTGAACCGCAGAGAACCTCAGACCATAGTGAAGGTGACTTCTACAGCGGGTGGATCTACATTGCGGATCTATTTGGATCTGAATAACTACCCACAGCTTGCCCGAATGGTACCGTTTCTACAGGATCCGAACTTCGAAACATTCGGCCCCCTGTACAACGAAGGGATGAGCGAAGAGGAATACTTGGACATGATTAGCTACATACTCGGAGAAGAGGGGCCTACAGCAATTACCGATAGCACGATTTCTCTACGCATTACCACACCTTCGGTTATAAAACACCATACAGGAGGAACAAAGGAGAGCCCGAATTCAATCCGATTCGATATTCCCCTTATCGATTTCCTGTTACTTTCAGAACCAATTCAATTCAGTGCGACTTGGTAAACATGCATCTATAGGTTAAATCGGAAATGCATGATATCACCATCACGCACTTCATACTCTTTTCCTTCTATGCGTAACTTTCCAGCCTCTTTCACCTTCTGCTCACTTCCGTAAGTGAAAAGATCTTCGCAGTGATACACCTCTGCCTTAATAAATCCTTTCTCAAAATCGGTGTGAATCACTCCTGCAGCCTGCGGAGCTTTATCGCCACTATGAAAAGTCCATGCACGGTTCTCATCGCTCCCTGCAGTGAAGAAGGTGCGTAACCCGAGCGTCTGGTAGCCCGAGTGAATCAGTTGTATAAGTCCCGACTCCTCGAGACCGACCGCCTCTAAAAATTCAGCACGTTCCTCCTGTGTATCGAGAGCTGCAATCTCAGCCTCAATCTTTCCACATATAACGACTGTTTCGGCACCTTCGGATGCTGCAATACCTTTGACCGTTTCTACAAAGGTGTTCTCCTCATTAATGCTCTCCTCATCAACATTACACACGTATATCATAGGTTTTAGGGTAATGAGGTGAAGGTCATAGATTAACTTAAGTTGTTCTTCCTCTAGTTTGAGACTTCTGGCTGCAAGACCATTACCGAGAGCTTCACGTAATCGTTCCAGTATGGGAAGAATCTGAGCTGCCTGCTTCGCCGATTCTTTATCGAGCCGAGTCATTTTTGCAGCCTTATTATAGCGTTTATCCACCGTCTCAAGATCTGCCAACGCCAACTCAATATTGATCGTTTCAATGTCGCTTGCAGGATCAATTTTATTATCCACATGAACAATGTCGGGATTTTCAAAACAGCGCACTACATGAACGAGGACGCCTACTTCTCTAATAGAGGCGAGAAACCGATTCCCTAACCCCTCTCCCTTCGAAGCCCCGGCAACAAGGCCGGCAATATCGACAAACTCAACCGTTGCAGGAACCACTCGCTTGGTAGGTATGAGTTCCACAATTTTATCCAGACGTTTGTCGGGAATGCTGACCATCCCAATATTTGGATCGATTGTACAGAATGGATAATTGGCAGCTTCTGCTGGAGCTGACGAAAGTGCTGAAAAAATGGTGGATTTACCGACATTCGGTAATCCGACGATACCGCAGTTAAGACCCATGAATACCCCTTTGTTTGCTTGTAATGCCCGGTGAGTATAGCATATAATGATACAGAAAGTAACTATCCAGGACACTGCGTAAAGGAGCCCATTTCATTACGAATACAACATTCACTCAAATTGAGACACCAGAGACTCAAGCATACCTCATTACATTGAGAATACAGGGAGAGGATACCCGAAGGGCAGAGGCTCGCTTGGAGGAGTTGGAGAGTCTCGTAGATACCATGGGAGCAGTACGTGTAGGCTCTCTGATCATCCCATTACGCGATACCAATGCAGCTACATTGATCGGATCTGGAAAAGTAGCTGAATTACAAGCGTTAATTCAGGAAGCACACGCAGATTGTGTAATTATTGATCAGGATATTGCACCGCGAGTGCAACGAAATCTCGAAGAGAAATTCGGGATCGCTGTTATTGATCGTCAAGAGGTAATCCTGCAGATTTTCAGTGATCGAGCTGCTACGAAAGAGGCTGTCCTCCAGGTAGCGTTGGCTCGTCAGGAATACTCGCTTCCCAGACTTACGAGAAAGTGGACGCATCTTTCACGGCAGCGCGGGGGTATGAAGGGAACTCGAGGTGAAGGGGAAACTCAGCTTGAGATTGACCGTAGAATTGTCATGAACAAGATTTCCTCATTAAAACGAGAATTGAAAAAAGTGGAGGCTCAACGCTCTACACAACGAAAAAATCGTTACGAAGGGACCACCCCTACTGCTGCAATCGTAGGATACACGAACGCAGGAAAATCGAGTCTTTTGAACTTACTCTCAAAAAGTGAAGTCCTTGTAGAGAATAAATTATTTGCCACCCTCGATCCCACTACACGAAAAATCACCCTTCCCAGAGGAGGAGAAGTGCTTCTTTCCGATACGGTCGGATTTGTGAGTAATCTTCCTCACCAGTTAGTAGAGGCTTTTACCTCTACGCTCGAAGAGGCAAAGTATTCCGACTTCCTGATTCATGTTATAGATGCTTCTCATCCAGACATGTTGCAGTGCTATGAAACAACTAGGGAGGTGTTAGCCACGTTAGGCTGTGAACAAAAACCCTCTTTACTCTTCATTAATAAAATGGATGCCCCACATGATGAATTCTCTGTAGCTAAGATAGTGTCAAATCACCCTGGTACCATTACCGGATCAATTAAAAGGGGCGAAGGAATCGATGATCTCCTTCGAGGTATTGAGCGGCTTGCTCATGCTTCTCATCCTGAACTCACCTATGTGTTCCCGCATGCCCGTGGTGATCTAGTGGCATTGGTACGAAGTAATGGAACGGTTTTAAGCGTCACCTATGATGATGAAGTAATTCGTGTACGAGCTCGTGTACCACAACAACTTGTTTCTCGCCTCGCTTCATGGACCAGCAGCGAAGATTCTGAAGAATAAACATACATCCCACTGAATAAAAAAAGCCACGGCAGAACTAACCGCCGTGACTATAACTACG
>CAZTUL010000044.1:13047-19670 GCA_964616275.1 uncultured Spirochaetaceae bacterium
AGAGGAAGAGCAATAATCAGAACGAGAGCGATTACCAATAATACTTTCTTCATACATTTTTCTCCTTTGGGAATGAACCCTGAATAAATTTGCTGTATCTATAATACTGTAAATATTCTTTGTAATCCACAGTTAATATAGGATTAACACAAATTAATGTGATAAGAGGTTACAGAATATGATTTTTTGGACACTTAACGAAGATTCGTCAATCTGTTATGCTTCATCATCATCGAGGGAGGGGTAGTATGAAACCATCAACCAACGAGCGACAATTAACACTGAGGGGAACCATTATCGGGTTGCTAGGACTGGTAGTCATTACCAGCAGTTCGCTGTACGTTGCGCTGCGCATGGGAGCTCTTCCATGGCCGACCGTGTTCGTTACCGTGGTGAGTATGGCTATTCTCCGCCGTTTTAAAAACTCGACACTGCAGGAGATCAATGTTACTCATACCATAATGAGCTCAGGAGCAATGGTAGCCGGTGGAATTGCATTCACACTTCCGGGAATATGGATGCTCAATGCAGAGGCAACAGTCTCCCCCTTCTCTATTTTTGTTATTACCCTATCGGGAGCACTGCTTGGAACACTGTTCACCATAACTGCACGAAAGCGGTACATTGTCACAGAAAATTTACCCTATCCCATGGGTCAAGCTGCCTACAACACCCTTATTGCAAGTACGACAAAAGGGAAAGGAGCGACACTCCTCTTTTCCTGTATGGCAGCAAGTGTTGTCTTTACCATATTCCGTGATGGGATTCCAATAATTCCAGCGGTCCTCGTCCTCTTTGCCGGTAATGCCCTGATTCCCGCTGTATCAATATGGATATCTCCTATGGCTGCTGGAATTGGTGCGATTATTGGTCCGGTACTCTCCTTGGTCTGGCTTGGCGGTGCTGTTTTTGGTTATCTCCTACTGACTCCGATTGGGATTGTTTCCGGACTGTTTGCCGATATGGCAGCCGCTGATCTTTTTAGACAGAATTTAGGTATTGGATTGATGGTTGGTACCGGCGTAGGAATATTAGTAAAAACTGCATGGCAGAAAATTGTTCAATTCAGATCTCAGAAGAGAGAGGTAAGTTCACCTCGTTTCTCCCTACCAACTGGGAAAAGCAGCTGGCTAGCATTGGTCATTGTCCTAGGCGTTCTCATATTCCTTACTGCCGGGTCAGAAATAACATTGCTGCAAGCCATAGTGACCATAATCGGTATTTACTTAACCACACAACTTGCTGCCATGCTTACCGGACAGACAGGAATTAATCCCATGGAAATCTTTGGGATTCTTGTTCTCCTCGCTGTCCAAATAGTATGGAATCCCTCGACTATTGCGGCATTCTCAATTGCCGGGGTAACTGCTGTAGCCTGTGGTCTTACCGGAGATATGATGAACGATCTTAAGTCGGGACATCTGGTAGGAACTAAACCCTCCGGTCAGATTATCGCTGAGGGAATAGGTGGCGTGGCAGGCTCCGTAGTTGCGGTTGTAGCTCTTTTTGTGTTAAAAGATTCCTTCGGCGGATTTGGTTCTGAACTTCTTCCTGCACCTCAAGCACGCGCAGTCACCGCGATGGTTGGTGGTCTTGGCCATGTTCCTGCATTTACCATTGGTGCAATTCTGGGAATTATTTTCTATCTTGCAAAAATTCCAGCAGCGACTCTTGGTTTAGGTATTTATCTGCCTATCAACATTTCGACAATCATGGGCTTTGGTGCTTTAGCGTTGATTGCAATAAAGAAGATTTTCAGGAAACACGGGGAAGCCCGGATTACCGAGAAAACTGGGTTAGTATCGAGTGGGTTCCTCGGTGGAGAGGGGATTACAGGCGTACTACTGGCAATAATAGCTATGTTCGCATAAACTGTGCCCAAGGAGCTTACATTACATGGACGCACAAAGGAAAATGCCGAAAACCCTTTATGGGATGAAACCAAATGAAATTCTCGGAGCACTGGGATTAACGAAGACATATCAGGGAAAACAGGTCTACAAGTGGCTCGTTCGTGGAGCCTCAACCTTTGATGAAATGACAGACCTTCCTAAGGCAATTCGAGAAGAACTCGGCACGGCTATGCCATCAATCACATCCAGTACCGTAATAGATACTCAGATTGATGCTACAGGAGCTACAAAGCTGGCTATTGAGCTCTACGATGGTGCTGTAGTTGAGTGTGTCCTGCTTACAGACAAGGACGACCGTAAGACTGCATGTCTCTCGAGCCAGGTCGGATGTGCTATGGGGTGCCGCTTCTGCAGAACCGGGACAATGGGGCTCGTCCGCAACTTACAATCATTCGAAATTATCGAACAGTTCGTCCACTTGAAGCATATTGCTCCCGATACCTCTCACATTGTTTTTATGGGTATGGGGGAACCATTGGCCAACTTTGCCGAAGTTGTTCAGGCAATTACCTACCTCCATGATCCTGATGGATTTGATATAGGTTTGCGACGTATCACCATTAGCACGTGTGGTTTGATACCGGGTATTCAGCAACTTGCCGAGTTAAATCTTCCTGTCAAACTGGCCGTTTCTTTGGTCACTGCTGACACAAGGCAGAGAACAGATATCATGCCGGTTAACAAAGCGTATCCGTTAGATGAATTAAAACAAGCACTGTTACATTATCAACATGTGGTAGGTAAACGATTCACCCTTGAGTATGTGATGTTACATGGACAAAATACTGATGTTAATTCTGCAAAGAAACTTGCCGCCTATATTCGAGGCCTCGATGTCATGGTAAACCTTATTCCATGGAATCCCGCTGCCGAACTCGACTGGGAAACACCAAGCAAACGAGAGATTGACAGCTTTACTCGAGAACTTGATCTATTAGGAGTCCCCTATACCCGAAGATTTTCACGTGGTCGTGGGGTAAATGGCGCGTGTGGACAACTCGCTGTGAAAAATACAGTATGCGACACAAATCCACTTGAGGGTTAACACCCCAAGTGGATTATGCCTAAAGAGTTTTCTACTTAGTGAATAGTTAAAATTAGAACTGGTAGAGAGCTCCTGCAGAACCAAAGAACGTAAGTGGTCCTCCAGTAACGTCAATCTCTGGGCCAGCCTTTACGAATACTTTCAGGGGAAGATCATCAACATACCAAGCCCATGTTACTGGCAAACCCAATGCAAAACCTACACTTCCCCCACCAAAAAAGAGATCAAAATGTCCTCCAACACTGAGGTAGAGGTCCAGACCCCAGTCAGATTGCACGAAGGGGGTTGGGAAATTGTAGTCTCCACCTATACGGAGATTGAAAAAATCGGCAAACCCAAAGTAACTTAAATATCCCAAGGAAAGGTTCACACTTGCAGGACCAAAGTTATATTCACCCATTGCTCCAATATGGAAGGGCAATCCAGTAACCAAACCAGCTCTGATTCCTTCCCTCGGTTGTGCAGCAAATGCCACTGTCGAGGAAACGAGTAAAATTACTACAATCAAGAACAAAACTTTTTTCATTTCTTCCCCCTTAGGCTGTATAAACAGCTTAGATGTACGCTTTTACTCCATTCTTAAACTAGTGTCATAGATTGTCAAGAAAAATTCACTGGTTTGTCATATCAACTGCACAAAATAGGAAAAAAATGCCCTGCACGGGATTGAATCCTGCAGGGCATGTAATCTGAAACCTCTGTCTACTTCTCAAGAACCGCCTTAATTCTACGAACTCCAGCCGAGGAGGATTGTTCTTTCTTTATACGGAAACGGCCCATAGTACCGGTATGTTCAACATGAGGTCCACCACACACCTCTTTAGAAAAATCGCCCACGCTGTACACTTTTACCTGTTCTCCGTATTTACTCTCAAAGAACGCAATAGCTCCTTGATCCTTCGCCTCTTCCAGGGTCATGGTATCGAAGGAGACGGGAAGATCTCGTTGGATAACATCATTCACGATATCTTCAACCCTCTGGAGCTCCTCCTTCGTCATAGGAGCATCGTGAGTAAAATCGAATCGAAGGCGTTCAGGGGTAATATTCGAACCTTTCTGACCTACATGGGAGCCTAATACCGTTCGTAATGCCTGATGCAATAGGTGAGTTGCCGTGTGAAGTGCTGTAGTGAGGTCGCTGTGATCGGCCATACCACCCTTGAACTGCTGCTCGGCACCGGCACGGGAAACCTCCTGATGTTTTTGGAAAGCAGCATCAAAACCTTCGTTATCCACCGTGAATCCATGTTCTGCGGCCAACTCCTCGGTCAATTCAATGGGGAATCCATAGGTATCATACAGTTTGAATGCAATCCTTCCATTGATTACCCTACTCTTTCCCTTCAACAAATTAGGAAGCATCTTTGCAAACTCATGCTCTCCTTTTTGCAAGGTGGTGGAGAACTTATCCTCCTCTAACCGCAATTCTGTCAACACAAAATCTCTGTTATCAGCAAGTTCCGGATATGCTTGGGCATACATGTCTATCACAACAGCTGCAAGATCGGATAAGAATTTCCCTTCAATTCCCAGCTTTCTCCCGTGACGTACAGCTCTGCGTATCAAACGACGCAAAATGTATCCTTGACCAACATTGGAGGGTTTAACACCACGCTGATCTCCTAAGATGAACACACTCGTTCGTACATGATCAGCAATGATGCGTACTGAGATATCCGTTGTCTCGTCGTTACCGTAGGAAACACGTGAAAGCTGTTCAATTGCTGCAATGACCGGAGTAAAGACCTCAGTCTCGTACACCGACTTTTTCCCTTGCAGTACGGCAATAGTCCGTTCGATTCCCATACCGGTATCGACACACTTTCGCTCTAATGGAACGTATGTTCCTTCCAAAGTCTTCCGGTATCCCATGAACACATCGTTCCAAATTTCAAAATATTTACCACAGGAACAACCCGGTCTGCAATCAGGTCCACATGCAGGACGTCCTGTATCTATGAACATTTCAGAATCGGGCCCGCAGGGTCCTGCCTCGCCAGCCGGACCCCACCAGTTATCTTCTCGTGGAAGGAAGTAGATGCGTTCATCTGGGATTCCCAAACTCCGCCACACAGCTGCTGAATCCTCGTCACGAGGAACATCTGCATCACCGGCAAATACCGTTACTGAAAGTTTATTGGGATCTATACCAAGCCACTCAGTTAAGAACTCGTAGCTGTATCGTATGGCTTCCTCTTTGAAGTAGTCTCCTAGTGACCAGTTTCCAAGCATTTCAAAAAATGTGAGGTGGTGAGGATCTCCAACGGCATCAATATCGCCAGTTCTAATACATTTCTGGTAATCGACCAGACGAGTCCCGGAAGGATGTGTCTGCCCAAGAATATAGGGAACCAGTGGATGCATTCCTGCAGTGGTAAATAATACCGTGGGGTCATTCTCAGGAATCAACGAAGCTCCTGAGATTTGCGTGTGGTCTTTCGACACAAAAAAGGCTATATACTTGTCGCGTAGTTCATGTGCTTTCATAGGGTTGAATAGTATGCAAGGAGCAGTTTCGTGTCAAGACAAGTCAAAAAGTGAGAGTTGTTCAGGAACCTCTTTCTTTGATGATATTTCGACCTTTTCCCGTCCCTTGGCAAACAATCGTGCATGAATCGCATCGGGACGCTTTACCACCATGACACCCGGTTTTATCATGAGTCGTCGAGGCCACAAAAGCGAGCGATTATCCAGCACATGTTGGAAGAGGACTACTCGTCGATTCTGTTCCAACGCATAAAATGCCTGCTTTACCGCACCTCCGCCATCACGATCTTCCACTACAATCGTCCCTTCAGCAACAGAGCTCATCAGTTGGTTCCGAAGCAGGAAATGCCATTTCTGAGTTTGAACAGCGGGAGAAAACCGGGAAATCAACAACCCACGTTTCCCAATCATCTCCTGTAATGTACGGTGTTCGGTCGGATAGGTATCAATCAGAGAAGTTCCGATTACGGCTATCGTTGAAGATTCAAGTGCCAAGGCAGATACATGGGCAATGCCATCTATCCCAAGGGCTAAACCCGAAACAATAACTACATCGTTAGCAGAAAGTGCACGGACCGTTTCACGGGTGAACTCTTTACCCTCATTACTTGGATTCCTTGTACCGACTACACAGACACACTTTCGTAATAACAAGGAGATATCTCCTCTCGCATATACATACCGCGGAGAACCAGGAACTTTCGCAATGTGTTCAGGATACCAGGCATCACCCCGTTTCATCACCATATCGCCCGGCTCAAGACGCAAAAACCGGGCTTTTACCCATGAATGGAGCTCAAGAAGATTTCGTACATCATATTCTATAGCTTCAGCGTAGGTGTTAGGGTGGAGCGTGAGAGGGTCATGTAACGATATATGATTTCCAATCTGCTCAAACAGGTGTTCAACAGAAGATTCCGATTTTTTTGTACTTAACAAGAGTGTTTCAAAATTTATAGCTTCTTGAATAATGTGAGAACTGTGGTCGTTGATATCCATACCCGTAGTGTATCCTTGACTCCAGGAAGGAGCAAGTAAAAGTGCCAGGGTCGACTGAGCAACTCTGGCACTTTGCCGCCTCTCGGAATTGAACCGAGGACACAAGGATTTTCAGTCCTTTGCTCTACCAACTGAGCTAAAGCGGCCTAACTTCCACGTTTATACCCTTTCAGTACCTA
>CAZTUL010000045.1:0-19000 GCA_964616275.1 uncultured Spirochaetaceae bacterium
CACGTCTTTCCATGATTCAATACACGATTTCAGATAAGATAGTGAAAATTTTTCAGGAGACGATACAACAGACACCTATGTGATACCGACTTTGACGTGATGCCCACATCTCATGAATGTATATACTCCTGTTTTATGTTGAATTATGCTAAGATTCATCTATTAAATAGCCAGCTATTCATTTTATAGAAACATATTACTATATATTTATTTAATATAAAGCACTTTTTAATGACAAATTACACGTAAAATTTGCATTCCGACTACAATTATGTCATACTCAAATGAGGAGATTTCACAAATTTTTTGATTTCTCAGTATTTGGGGGTACAGATGAAAAAAATATTTCTTGTAATACTCATATCATTGTGCATAACAGTAACTTTGATTGCAAATGATTCAAGTACGACAGAAGGTGCTTCACTCGAAGTTGAACCATCTCCAGGTATTTTACTTGAACTCGATGAGCATATTTTGATTGAACCTCCTGCTCCGATAGAGGAACCTGCTCCTGTAGAGGAACCTGCTCCTGTAGAGGAACCTGCTCCTGTAGAGGAACCTGCTCCGGTAGAGGAACCTGCTCCGGTAGAGGAACCTGCTCCAATAGAGGAACCTACTCCGATAGAGGAACCTGCTCCGATAGAGGAACCTGCTCCAATAGAGGAACCTGCTCCGATAGAGGAACCTGCTCCAATAGAGGAACCTGCTCCAATAGAGGAACCTGTGCAGGTAGTTCCAACACAACTTCCAGATATGCCGGATTTAGTGGAACCAAAATTTTCAAAAATCCCCTACACAGGGAAAAGTCCAATAACACCCCTCTCGTGGAATCTACTTACGATTGGTGGAAACGTTGACCCGTTTAATTCTCCCGACTCATTTTTTCAGCTCATAGTTGAAACAAATCCCACACGTTTCCAGGTTCAGGGCGGTTTTTCTATTCATTATGACCACAATATTCAAAGAGTTAAAGATAATCTGATTATTGCTGTTGATAATAATTACCGCTTCGATAGTTCAGGTATTCTATCTGATATCTCCCTTGATATCCTATATAAAAATTATCTCTATGAAATAAAGAATAACTTTCCATTATTTATAGAAGCAGGCATAACATCCCAAATACCACAGCTTCAAATCTTCTCTCCAATAACACGAGTAGACTCATTAACTATTTCCCTGGTTAATAATAGTTTTGATTTTACCTCGCGATTACAGCCGACATTGGGAGTGGGAATAGGTAGAATCTATACTATATCCCACCAAATTTTGGCACAAACTATTCTTGAAAACCTAGGAATTAAAGCATCAGAAGATGCAATTCTGGAAGCAGCTACAGTGCTGGCTCAAAAAGACCAGTACATGAATAAGATTTCATCTGACTTCAGTAAAAACTATCGTCAATACATGACAAAGCTTCTTGAAGCCCTAGGAATTGAGGGACGGCATCTAGAGCTCATATCATTGTCTGAATCACAAGTATACGCTTACGATCAGGCAAAATTTTCATTTGGACGATTGCGATTTACTCATGATGAAATGAATATAGGGTGGGAAGTAGGTCTCTCAGCAACTCCCTATATCCTCTACCCCGATTCAACAGCAGGTATTGGAATAGACGTGTTAAATTATTCAATTAATCTCAAGGAAAAGTATTCGCATGTTGCACTTGATAATAGATTGTATCTGAAAGTAGAAGCTCAACAATCTTTTATCCAAATCACAAACAACCTCGGTGGAATCATTAAGTGGATGATGGGAACTATAGGTGCTGAAATTCGCTATTTCCCACGGTATAATAGAATCTGGTTCACACTTGGCGTCGATGAAAAATTTGAAATAAATTTGAATAACACATCAATCTCTATGAATTCCACAACCATAGACATAGGTTCTCATTTCTTAGTGACACCAAATTTTATGATGTATGGAAAAGCAGAAACAACTGATTTTTCCTTCTTTAAACTTAATGTCGGGGGAAAAATTCGCATACTCTAACGATACCTTAGCGTAGCGAACATATTCAGTAACATAGAAAAGGAGGGCTGCTGCCAATGACAATAAAATCACCCTGTAGAAATATTTTTCTTTTAAGTATTTTTATACTATGTATTGTAGGACAACTCTATAGCGGAGACCTGTACTCCACAGCTGGTTCAGGGACGCCCGAAGAGATGGCATTAATCATTAAAGAAACATCCGATATAAACGAACAAGACACCCTAGACTGGACAGCCCTCCACCACGCAGCACGATATAACACTGCAGAGGTAACCAAATTGCTGTTGGATGCCAATGCCGATGTCAATGCAGCATCACCCGATGGTGTTACTCCGATTATGCTTGCTATGCTCAATCCTGCTGAAAGGAAGGATGCGAAAAATCTCATCCAACTATTCATAGATTATGGTGCTGATCTCAATGCAAAGGATAATCAAGGATGGACACCACTGCTTTATGCAACCCGATATAATCCAACTGAACCAGCCATGATATTAGAACTCAGACAAGCAGGAGTCGATGTTAATTACAGAACTGAAAAAGGATTATTGCCACTGTTTTATGAGGCGAGGTTTTCTGAGGCTTCGGCAAGAAGTGTCCAACTATTCGACTATAAATATTATGAAACGGACTACGTGACCGAGGTAATCGATCCGCATGGTAAGGCTGCAATCATGTATGCAGCTGCAAATCAAAGTCCAAGAATCGCAGCTTTGCAATTTCTCCTCTTCTCAGGCAATATGGGGTTTGGTGGTCAGACCGATGATTATGGCAATACACCGCTGATGATTGCATTAGCAAATAACGGGATTCCTCGTGCAGTGCAATATCTGTTGCAAGTCACTCCCCGAATCAGATCATATCGTCCCGAATACCATCCACACAAACCAAATGATGCCGGATGGACTGCACTGATGATAGCGGCAAGACACAATGCTAGTCCAGAGAATATCGAACTGTTGCTAAACCCTCCTCCAGAAGGAAAAACAACTAAAGCAAAAGTGAATGATGCTCTACCAGAAAATGGATGGACACCACTCATGCTAGCGTGTAGATATGCTGATAATCCTAAAACTATCCAACTGCTACTTGATGCGGGAGCAGATATAAACGCTCAATCCACGGAAGGATTAACTGCCCTAATGACAGCAACAGCTAATTCTAATTCGGAAATATTGGAATTGTTACTTGAACAAGGAGCAAATCCGACTGTTGTGGACAACTATGGCTGGAGTGCCCTTACTTATGCCACGAATCGAAATGCAGCAGAAAGTATAGTTGAGAAGCTTACTGAATACATGGATAACTAGAATACAATAGAGTAGGATAAAAACAATCTACTGAATCATGTAGTGAGAGCACCTAAAATGGTGCTCTTTCTTTACGCCAAAGAGGATTCGAACCTCTGACCCACAGCTTAGAAGGCTGTTGCTCTATCCAACTGAGCTATTGGCGCACGCAGAAAAGATTCGGGGCGAGAGGACTCGAACCTCCGATTTCTTGCTCCCAAAGCAAGCGCCTTAGCCACTAGGCAACGCCCCGTTCATTAGTGTAACGCGTGGAGTATACTTTCTTTTTCGCCTGAGCGTCAAGACGAATTGCTTGACATTATTCAATCAGTTGTCCTCAATACAAAGAAGGGGGCTGATTATGGAACTTACACCAAAAGTACGTGCATGGAGAACCTTCGAGTGTTTGGATTTGATAAGTCCATCTTCCATCACATTTTTAACACAGAAGGAACCGTTTGAATTGCTCATAAGTGTAATCATGTCGGCACAAACCACAGATAAACAGGTAAACGAAGTAGCCCATGAACTATTTTCACGCTATCCGAACGCCTTTGAGCTAGCACAGGCAGATCTTGAGATTGTTAAACAAATTATCAGAAGCACCGGCTACTATAACGCAAAAGCAAAACATATCGTACAAACATCACAGGTTTTGGTCAAAAAATTTAACGGTCTTGTTCCACTTACCATGGAAGAACTTACAACACTACCAGGGGTCGGACGAAAAACTGCGAGTGTTATACTTGGACAGATTGCAGGACAACCCGCAATTATCGTGGATACCCATTTCAGCAGAGTTGTGAAACGATTAGGTCTCACATCCGCAAATTCACCAGATACCATTGAACGGGAGGTTGCAAAACTGCTCCCTCCCGAACACCATTATCGTTTCTCTATGATAGTTAACTTACATGGAAGAAAAATCTGTCATGCTCGCAACCCACAGTGTGAAGAATGTCCCTTAGCTCTTTGGTGTATGAGTTATCCGATTCAATGATCGCACACATTATCACCAGAAACCAAAGTACCCGATACATAATCCATCACTAATTCAGTTAATGGTTTTGAAGGTGCTCCTATGACCACATCAATCCCCTGTGCGGAAAATAGATTTTGTGCCGACATACCCATGCCACCAGCAATAATCACGTTTACCCCGAGTTCTCCAAGAAACCGAGGAAGCACCCCAGGCTCATGCTTTGGTGCTGGGATTTCTTCTTTCTTAAGAATCTGCTTTGTTTTTTGATCTACATCGAAAATCGAAAAGGACTGGCAGTGTCCAAAATGGAGATTGAGTGCTCCATTTGCAGTTGGAATTGCAATTTTCATACGTTAGTGCTCCTTGTGTTGTGAAGTGTATCAGCTATCGTTCGATAGGTCTCAGCGATTGGTGATTCAGAAAATCTTTGTACATACGGCAATCCTGCATCGCCGGAAATACCGAATGAAGGATCTATTGGGATAGAACCTAAGAACGTAATCGCGTAGGTCTCTGCAAGTTTCTTTCCGCCGCCGGTCCTAAAGATATCGGTGACTGTGTGACAATGTGGACACACAAACCCGCTCATATTTTCAACAAGCCCGATGACCGGCATTTTCATCTGCCTGCAGAAATTAATGGATCGTGAAACATCTACTGTTGCCACGCTCTGAGGAGTGGTAACCAATACAGCCTCAGCATGCTCTTTCAACTGCTGTGCAACAGATAAGGGCTCATCACCTGTACCCGGAGGACAATCAATAATTAGATAATCGAGGGGCCCCCATGCAACATCATTAAGGAATTGCTCAATGAGTGAATTTTTCAGTGGTCCTCTCCAGACAACTGGATCATCCGGCTTATGGAGTAAGAATCCTATCGACATAACTTCAAGATTATACATATCTCCAAGAATAACCGGCTGTATTCCATCAGCTGCATTCATCACTGTCACATCATGCAAATTCAACATCGTGGGAATGCTAGGCCCATGAATATCAACATCTACAAGACCTACTCGAAAACCTTTAGCGGATAGAGAAAGTGCAAGATTCACAGCAACAGTACTCTTACCCACACCGCCTTTGCCGCTCATCACCATGATAGTCCTTCGTTTCTGAGCAGGGGTATTATCCTTTTTTGAACGATTTGCATCATCCGTAATAGTTCGTTTAATTGATTGAGCTTGTCGCACTTCCAGGTCGGCTATAGCAGCCCGTAAGACCTGTAAAGCTAGCTTTACACAGTCGTATGATTTCTCGGGCAAGTCTGGAATGAGCGACAAAATATCACTCTGACTCAGGGTTTTTGCTTCTTCCAAAGGCATTCCTTCAGCGGAATACGAAATTACCGATGCAGCTCGCATAGAATCACCACAGCCGTCAGTAGTAAACGACACACTGGAAATTTTAGTATCTTCTACCGTCAACCAATACTCAACGGTATCACCGCAAGGTCCAGTTTGTCGTGCATTACCATCTGGTTTCTTAAGCGGCCCAAAATTGTCCGGTACTTGACGAAATCGTTCTTTTACCATGTTGTCCATATATTCTCCCATATTTGATTAATGCGGTCACGAGTTTCTCCTTCAATGTATTCAACAGCACTCAAGCCTTGTAATTGTGCTTGTACCATATGTTCATCAAAGGGGATCGTTCCCACAAAAGTATGCCCATTCTCTATAGTGTGTTCTCGAATTGTCTCCGTAATTCTCGGGTCAATATCGCTCTTGTTTACACACACGTACACGGGTATTTCAAAACTGCTTGCTAATGATGTTACCCGTTCTAAGTCGTGAATTCCAGATAAACTAGGTTCGGTTACGAGAAGTACTGCATCAGCACCGGTTACACTACTGATCACTGCACAACCTATTCCTGGAGGACCATCGACTAAAATTAGTGATTGCCCCTGCTCTTCAGCAATTTTTTTTGCCTCTTTTCTCACAACTGTAACAAGCTTGCCAGAATTCTCTCCTGCTGCATGCAGCTGGGCATGTACCATAGGCCCGAATCTTGTATTACTCACCATCCACTTCCCACAATCTCTTGGTTCAAAACGGATAGCATTTTCAGGACACAAGCGTACACACAATCCACACCCTTCACAATGAATCGGAGAAATACTATAGGTACCATCAATTTGTGCTTGAAAAGCATCAAATCTACAAGCAGCTTCGCAAAGACCGCATCCAGAACACTTACTAGCGTCCACTATAGCTTCTTTACCTGAGAAAAACTTTGTCTCAGTGATTACCGTAGGATTCGTTACTAAATGCAAATCAGCCGCATCTACATCGCAGTCTGCAAGAACGAGATCCTTTGCCAAAGTGGCTATTGATGCAGTTATGGTAGTTTTTCCTGTTCCGCCTTTACCACTAAGAACAACCAATTCTCGCAATTTAGGCAAATTACTCATTGCCTTTGAAATTGTATCAGGCATGAATAACCTCCTGTGATTCCACCTTCTGTTGAATAACCTGCCAAAGATTTTCAAATAGTACCTGGTACGAATATTCTTCTAAAATGTCCCCTCCACGTGCATAGACCTCAGAAATATGCCGATCATAGGGTATTCGTGCTATTATATCTATTTGGTGCCTGGTACAAAATTTTTCTACTCTATCATCACCAATTCCATCTTTATTGATAACAACACCAAAAGGAATACCTACTTCTTCGACAGTTTCAACCGCAAGCTGTAAATCATGCAAACCAAAAGCAGTCGGCTCCGCTACCAAAATCACGAAATCGGCATCTCCAATAGTCCACACCATGGGGCAACTTGTTCCAGGAGGAGAATCCAGCAGGACCATGTCTTCGTCAGCTTTTTCACTTTCCTTCTTAACATCGCGGATAATTGGAACTGCTAGTGCCTTTCCAACATGGATTTGTCCCTCAATCAGACGAATAGAATCAGATTTTCGTTCAATAACTGTTCCAATCACATGTTCGACCTCCTGAAGTGCATCCTGAGGACAAAACGTCGCACACGCACCGCAAGAATGACAGAGATCTTCAAATATGAGAGGTTTCCCGGCAATTACAGCAATTGCATTGAATTCACAGACTTCTGCACAAATCCTACACCCGTCACAGAGCGACTCATCTACCTGTGGCACAAGGATGGTACTTGGCCGCTCGTTAATCAAATCTCCTTTGAGAAACAGATTAGTGTTCGGCTCTTCAACATCGCAATCCAAAACTAAGATGGGATTATTATAGGTGCGGGCAAGATTTACCGTTACAAAAGTCTTGCCCGTTCCTCCTTTACCTGAAGCTACTGCTACCCTCATACCCAATGACCTTCAACATCGGCATCTTTCAAGGGTTTCAATGCCTTGGAATTGAACATTGCCAGAGCTTCTTCTACTGTTTTTGCATCTGCATGATACGCTGTGACGCCTGCGGTAAATAATACACGTGCAGCTTTCGGCCCCAGATGCCCAGTAACCAAAGCTTCAACCCCACTTGCCACCACATGCTGTGCAGCCTGTACACCAGCACCCTGTGCAGCTTCTAAATTCTGTGCATTATCTAAAACAGAATAGGTACCAGCATCGGTATCGTAGATAATAAATTTTTCTGCTCTCCCAAAACGATTGTCAAATGCCGATTTTAATGTATCACCAGAGGCTGTAAAAGCAATCTTCATGTTGTTTTCTCCTCATCTTTTGTATCTTTACTTAGGGAATTCAACCGACTTTTAACTGCCTGAAGCTCCTGTTCAAGGGCTGCTGCGTGAGCCTGCAACACATCATTTTCTGTTCTCGTATCGTATGGTTGATACACTGGTGGAGCGTCAAAATACCTCCTACCGAATCCTAAACCTCTTGGGGCTGCAGTACGATAGCCTAACCCCAATCCTAAAGCTCGACCTCGTCCTCGACCAGAAAATCCTCTCCGACCAAAGCCGATACCATCATCTTGAACATATCCTGGTACATCGTATCCAGCACAATAGCCCAAACCTCTTCCAGTCATTGGTCCAAGACCATTTCTTCCTGTTCCATCACCTCTTGGCATAATATGCCTCCTTTACTTTTGTCCTTCAGACTTACGTCCCTGGACGAATTTTTAGCTAATACTCATAACGACCATCGCCGTCATATCGACCACCACCATGGAGCCTTCCACGGCGTAAGCCATTATGTCCTCTTTGTTGTCCCCCTCGATGCATGCATCGATACCGTGGACATGGGCACCCTGGCATTGAATACCCCCGTTGTCGTAATGTACCTTCCTGCCATGCACTTACTACATCGGCGATGTCACCGGCAACGTAGGCATTCATATCAATTCCAGCAGTCATGAGTGCCTCCTCATACTCTCTACTGATAGCACCACACACAACTTCATCGACACCTATTGCAGAAAGTGCAGCAATTTTCTGTTCGACATTATCATCATGAAGTTCAACGGTCATGAGCTCAGTAACAGGCTTCCCAAAACCTTCGGTACTGATTACTAACACATGCTTAGCAACATCGAACAAAGGAGCAATTCTGCCGTTCCATACCGTTATCGCCAGTTTCATACACATGTATATGCATTAAGCGTGCCAATAATATGGGAAATCGAGCAAAGTGGTATTTTGTTAATTATATGTATTTATGTTACAGAGAGTTGCTAATTTTATATATGAAGAATGTGATACCCATTCTTTGTCGCAACATGTCGCATTCATGCAATACAAGTCGCAATTTGTCGCGTATTGTCGCATTTTTACGACTTCCAACCCGGGAAGGATACCCTATAAATCAAGCCCAAGTACTTTTATCTTGCGATAAAGCGTTGCCCGATGCATTCCCAGTTCCTGTGCTGCTTGAGCAACCTGCCCATGATGCCTTTCGAGTGCATCTTGTATCAGATTCCGTTCGGCCTCTTTTCGCAACTCTGCAACAGAGAGTAGAGATTTCTCATGCCTAGATCTTAAGGAAATTCCCTCTGCTTTTTCTTTATCTTTATGCATCTCATAGGAGCCTTGGGCCGGCTCAATAATTTCCTGTGGTAAATCGTTGAGAGTAATTTGATTACCCTGGGAAAGGACAACAGCTCGTTCTACAACATTCTCTAATTCACGTATGTTACCCGGCCAGGAATAGGAATAAAACAAGCCAAAAACCTCAGAAGAGAATCGCTCTATTGGTTTATTATTCAGAACAGCAAATCGATGAAGGAATTGATCGGCCAAGAGCGGAATATCCTCTTTCCGTTCTCTTAGCGGAGGAATCGTCATTTCGATTATATGGATTCTGTAGTATAAGTCCTTCCTGAACTTTCCTAGTTTCACGAGCTCTTCAAGATTTCTATTGGTTGCACATATGATTCGTGCATCGGTTTTCTCAATCGCTCTTGCCCCAAGAGGTTCGAATTGATGCTCTTGTAACACACGCAGCAATTTTACCTGCATTGCTGGGGAGATATCACCAATCTCATCAAGAAACAGCGTACCGCCTTTCGCAAGTGCAAATCTACCAGGTTTATCTTTATCTGCTCCGGTAAATGCTCCCTTTCGGTATCCGAAAAGCTCAGACTCTAGAAGCGTATCAGGAAGTGCTCCACAGTTAACTGCAATGAAAGGGCCTTGTTTCTGAGTACTGAAATTATGAATAGTTCGCGCAAGCACCTCTTTCCCAGTACCTGATTCACCGAGGATGAGCACCGTTGAGGTACTTTGAGCTACAGCAGGTACCATAGTGACAATCTTTCTCATGGATTCACTGTTAGAGACGATACTCCCAATTCGTTCCCGAGCTCGCAGTTTCTTGAGCTGCTCAATCTCGCTGAGATCTCGAAACGTCTCGGCACCACCGATTATGGAACCCTTCTCATCTTTTAAGAGAGCAGTTGAAACACTTACGGGAACCCGTTTCCCTGAAAGGTTAACGATATAACCGCTTTGATTGATTACTGTCTTTCCGGTGGCAAATGTCTCGGCAAGAGGACACTTACCCTCACACATATTGGATTTAAATACCTCAGAACAACGCAAACCGATAGCGTCTTCACGAGAAATACCGGTAATGTGTTCTGCGGCACGGTTAAACGACGTAATCTTCCAATCGGTATCGATGGTGAACACGCCGTCATTTATACTTTCTAAAATAATTTCTGTAGTTACGGTATCCATATATTCTGTTCCTTGTTCATCGTATCACAAACAAGGAACATTAGGAACAAACTATTCTCTACCGATAAAGTAGTGGGGATATGCATCAAGGAGTAACTGCTGATCGCACATAACATGATCTAGATGCTCTGAAAGATGTCGTTTAGCAGTTCTGCAATCGCCTCGTTTGATTGCCTCTAGAATGTGATGATGATCAACCAGAAGCTCTTGAGTGTCGAACATACTGAGCCTAAGCATACGTTCTCTCATAAAATGGGGAAGATATATACCAATTGCGTCAAACACAGTTTCCTTGCTACAAGCGGTAAAAAGTAAACGATGAAATTCATTATCTTTAAGGAAAAAATTGATGATATCTCCCCTCGAAGCCTCTAGCTCCTGCTCTTTCAGGTTTTTCTCAAGTGCGACGATTTGTTCTTTTGTGACAGCAGTACAGGCCAACTCTAAGAGTGCGAGTTCAACCGTTTCTCTCAGGAACCTGCCCTGATCTACCAAGCGTGCATCCATGAGTGCAACACGGGTTCCCCGTTGTGGATATATCTCCACTAAACGCTCTCTACAGAGCTCAAGCAGGGCTTCGCGAACAGGGGTACGACTCAAATCAAGCTGTTTCGCAATTTCTTTTTCTGAAATTGGCTCACCAGGAACCATGTCGAGCAACAATATATTTCTACGTAAAATCCTATAGGCATACTGTTTTGCTGACTCTTGTTCCATCCTTTCTGAATAAACAACGAAAGGCATAATTGCTATCCTCCTAACCAGTCTTTAAAGCGACTACCTATTAATTCTTCACATTAATAATATATTACCACACATTTATAATGCATTCTAGTACTTATATAAATTTATCGATAAATCTTTAATAAAAACTCTGTACCGGGTACAAAGTCTATGCAATGAGAAAATAGTGATGCGATATGATGTAAAATGCATAATTTTTGACCATGACATGTACCTGTATTCAAACTTTGTACCCGGTACAGAGTGACACAAAAGGTGTAATGCGATACATTTATTACATGAGTGAAGATTATAAGGTATTGGTGGTAGAAGACGAACCCGATATTCAAGAGCTCATCTGTTACCATCTCCAAAAAGAGGGGTATTCACCCATAAAAGCCTCTTCAGGATCTGACGCACTATTCCTTATAGAAAAGCAAAAACCGCATCTCGTATTGCTTGATCTCATGCTCCCAGGTATCAGTGGCATTGAAGTTCTTAAAACCATTCGCTACACCTGGTCCATGACAGATCTTCCAGTCATCATTGTTTCTGCCCGAACTGATGAAAGTGACATAATCACCGGTTTGGAACTTGGAGCTGATAACTACTTACCCAAACCATTCAGCCCAAAAGTACTAGTTGCAAATGTAAAAGCTCTGTTACGAAGGGCTGCACAAAACCAGCAAAGCAGTTCGGACACTTCAGAACAGCTTGTATCGGTAGGCAAACTCACCATGGATCCAACTCGATATGAAGCATATTGGGACCAAAATCTCATGATTCTCACTGCTAGTGAATATAACTTGCTACACCTACTCGCTTCGTCACCAGGACGAGTCTATACCCGTAATCAACTCATTACGAGTATACGTGGAAACGACTACCCAGTCACAGAACGATCAATCGATGTACAAATAGCTAGTCTTAGACGAAAAATGGGTAGTGGCGGCTCTGCAATAAAAACCGTGTGGGGCATAGGGTATTCATTTCAGGAAATTACATGACCAACAGCATACGTCAACGAGTCATTTTACTCACCATTTCAGTACTCATCCTTTCATTACTCGGTAGTTTTTTCATTGCATTACGAGCATTTAATTCTACGTTACGAGAAACGACCTATGCTCAACTTTCAGAAACCAGTGACTATCTCAACAGCATATTGGAACGAGAAGTGATGAGTTCTCAGAATACAGAATATCGGGACTTTGCTACCAACTTCACCATGCCACAGAATATGATTGAACAGTTTAATCTATACAGCTCAAATTCACATCAACGAATCACGATTATCGATTTGAAGGGCATAGTGCTCTATGATTCTGATTATAACGAGCTGGAACTCGACAACCACTTGTGGAGAGAAGAGGTACAACAAGCACTTAAATCGGGCATTGGCATGAGCGAAAGAAAAAGTGACACCCAAGGCTTACCCGTACTCTATTTTGCTCGAAGGATTGATGGACATTCTGAGATTTCCATACTCCGTGTATCTACAACATTGAATCAATTACAAGGTTATCAGGAATCGTATCTTCAACTCTTTTATGGAGGGCTCCTGCTCCTCATGTTGATAGTAGGAACCGTAACTGCAACCAGTATTGCCATGATTACCCGACCGCTAAAACGTATCAATGAAATTGCTAACCAATATGCTCTCGGTAATCTCGATGCAAAAATCAAGATTGAAAACCCAAAAGAGCTTGCTGAGCTCGCTGCGACCATGCAGAATATGGCATCCCAACTCAAGCAGACACTAGCACGTATGCATGAGGGGCGTACGAGATTAGAAACTATTTTGGAGAATATGAATGAGGGAATTATTCTTGTAGATTCTCGTATGGTTATACAGGTTACTAATCAAGGGGCAAAATTATTACTTGGGCCGTCAATGCGAATTTCTGAAAAACAGACAGCCACCCAATTACATCATGCCATTCGTTCTACAGAAGTTGTTGAGGCATGTGCTCAGACACTGGTTGATGGAAAAAATCGTGTGATAACCACACCACAGTTTGAACATCTATTTGGAGAAACCGCACTTCTCACTGGCCGTAGTCAAACAAAAATTCTTAAATTCAGTGCAATACCCGTATATGATGAATCGCAGATTACAGGGGCAGTGATTACAATAAACGATATGACCGAAATCACCAAACTGGAACAGGTGAGGAAGGATTTTGTGGCTAACGTCTCCCACGAACTAAAAACACCCATTACAGCCATTTCGGGATTCTCCCAACTCCTGCAAGAACAGGTTCATGATAATCCTGAAGAATTGGCTCACTTTGCCGCAATCATCACTCGTCAGGCAGAAAATATGCAACGAATCGTTGAAGACCTTTTATTGCTCTCTTCATTGGAACAACAAAACGCAAAACCAACATGTACGTGGACAACTGTTTCTCAAATAATTGAAGAGACTCTCGCAAACTGCCAGTTTAAAGCTAATCAGAAACATATTACCGTCACCACGGAAATCAACAACCCACAACAAAGAGAACTTTGGGTGAACGGAATGCTCATAGTTCAGGCCTTGTCCAATCTGGTAAGTAACGCTATCGCATACAGCAATGAAGAGACAACGGTTTTCGTTCGTGTTACTGTGGATGAATATACTTCTGTTTTTTCCGTAGAGGATTCCGGTTACGGCATACCGAAAGAATCACAAGAACGAATTTTTGAGCGATTTTATCGTGTTGATACTGCAAGAAGTCGAAACCAAGGCGGAACGGGATTAGGACTATCAATTGTCAAACATATAGTTGGCGTACATGGTGGAAAAGTCATGGTAAAAAGCAAATTAGGAACTGGGAGTAAGTTCACCATCACACTCCCCAGTTCTTCACGAGATCTCGATAATCTACAATCAAGAAGTGATGCTCTGTACCAACGAGATTAATCGGAAGTTTGCGACTCTCTTGGACCATTGAGTTTTGGCCGCTGTCCTTTATCCATATAGACAATCCATCGACAGATTGTGGTCACATGATCCCCTAACCGCTCCATCTCCTTGGTGAGGTAAAACAGGTTTAGGAGTCGCTCCATCTCCCCGGGTGAAGTCGGCTGGGTGGCAAATAAGTCAGCATTTATAGCATCCCGCATGGCATCCATTTTATCATCCATTGCAGCAACCTCTATAGCCATCTCCGCTTGCACATCAATAAAAGCCTCTACTGCTCGTCGGGTCATGTGTGCTCCGAGAATGGCCATCTCACCAATCCGCTCTACAAACGGCGTACAGCTCTCAAATTCCTCGGTGGTAGCCATCTTTGCCAGATGAGCTGCGTGATCTCCCATACGTTCAAGACTGGAAACAATTTTCATCCCGGCAATAATATGGCGCATATAATGTCCATACGGGGCCTCTGAGATGAGCATACGAACACCATCATTTTCCACCATCTCCTGGAGTTGGTCGATAAACCAATCGTTCGCAATAACCTTTCTTGAAAGTTCTATGTCATGATTTCTGAATGCGTGTTGAGCCTGAATGATTGCCTCTTCGACTCGGTTCACCATCTGTACCAACATCTCCTGATAAAAACGCATTTTATCATCTAATGTATGAGCTGCTTTCATCTCCATACCTGGCTCCTTGTTCTTATTATTATTCGTATTCTCGTGTTATCTTGACAAATGAATGGATCCACAATCAACCGAATTTTCCGGAAATGTATTCTTCCGTTTTTCGGTGTTTCGGATTCAAAAACAGTTGTTCTGTTTCTGCATATTCCTGCAGATACCCAGTTCGATTACTATCAACCATGAAAAACGCTGTATAATCAGAAACACGGCTGGCTTGTCCCATATTGTGCGTTACAATGATGATAGAATAATGTTCTTTCAATTCAAGAATTAACTCTTCAATTCTTCCTGTTGCAATCGGATCAAGTGCAGATGCAGGCTCATCCATTAGGATAACTTGAGGAGAGATTGCGACCGCTCTAGCAATACAGAGGCGTTGCTGTTGTCCTCCGCTCAATCGTAATGCATTCTGCTTCAACTTATCTTTTACCTCATCCCATAGAGCGGCTTGAGTGAGACTCTTTTCAACCAATTCGTCATAATCCCCTTTATAACCGTTGATCCTCGCACCCCATGCAATATTTTCATATATCGTCTTAGGAAAAGGGTTTGGTTTTTGAAACACCATTCCTATCTGGCGTCTCACAAGAACCGGATCAACTTGATCTCCATACAGATTCTCACCATCAAAAAGCACCGACCCCTCAATTCGGGAACTCGGTATCATATCGTTCATTCTGTTGAGACTCCGGAGTACCGTGCTCTTCCCACAACCTGAAGGACCGATAAAAGCGGTGACGTTATGCTCATACATGGGAAACGAGATATCCTTCACCGCATGAAAATTCCCATAATAGATATTGACATCATCAAGTTCCAAGACAGTTCTATGAGCCCGTTTCTCTGAATTTTCTGTATCATTCATTATAATAACCTCTTTTTCTTTGTTATCTTATTTCGCATATGAATTGCCGCACTATTCATTACTAAGAGGAGAATAAGCAGTGAGACAATTGCGGCGGCGGCAATATTTCTATATGCTCCTTGTGGCCGTGCCGACCACTGATATATTTGGATGGGTAAGGTTGTGAACTTACTGAAAATACCTGTTGGATCCACACTGATAAATGTAGAGGCACCAATAACTACCAATGGAGCTGTCTCACCGAGTGCTCGAGAGAGAGCTAAAATGGTGCCAGTGAGAATTCGATCGATACTTGCTGGGAGTACGTGATACCATATAGTCTGCCATTTTGTCGCTCCAACTCCAAAAGCACTCATCCTAAGAGAATCTGGAATAGCTTTCAGAGCCTCTTGTGTATTGATAATTATGATTGGCAGTACGAGTAAAGCCAGCGTGAGACCGCCAGATAATATAGTTCTACCATTTGCAGTGTTATCTGAGAATCCGAGTAACATTGAACCACTTGTAATCGGCTCCATAGCACGAACAAATACAGCAAGTCCCAATAACCCATAAATAATTGAAGGGACTGCCGATAAGTTAAAAATATTGAGTTGCAGGATTCTATTTAGACGATTGTCCTGTGCATACTCTTCAAGATAAATAGCAGCACCTACCCCAATGGGGAAAGCAACAAGAAATGTGATAAGGATAATCCATAAGGAACCTAATAGAGCAGTTCTTATACCTGCTTGGAGGGGATCTGCTGATTGGTCTGAAGTGATAAACGATGGAGATATCCAACTTCTGAAAACCATTTGAGCTCCTTCATTTTCTTGAACAAAGGCTTCTATTGCTTCTTGTTTCGTTACTGAATCCCATAACCCCCACGTTCTCAATACCTTAGGTTTGATAATATATTGATCGATTATATGAATAAGATCTTTATCTGAACGATCAGAAATTGGCTTCTCATGTATAACTCTACGTAATATTCCTGAACTGAGATGCTCTTCTGCTACACGTTCCAAATCTTCTCGTGAAAACTCCTGAGTAAAGTTTGTACCGGGTACAAACTTACTCGGTTCTATTTCGTTTCGCACCACCATATATCCAAATACAGAATCAAGAACGGATAAAAGTAATAGCATAAGAAAGAGTACGGCTAAGATTGTAGCCGCTATGAAGATTACCTGGCCTACAAACCCTTTCTGTTTTCTCTGTTTTATGGCTAGTTCGATTTCTGTTTGACTGCCGAATAGTGTTGTCTTTCTCATTTAATCGTACTCCTGATGAAATTTCTGTGAAATCTTTCGAGAAACCAGATTTAAGGTAAATGTAATGACAAAGAGCACCAGACCGAGAGCAAAAATGCTGTTGTAATCGACAGAGTTATAACTTACGTCTCCACCGCTAATTCGCACGATATATCCGGTAATGGTCTCAGCAGCTTCAAAAGGATTTGCTGTCAGTTTTGGACCGGCCCCAGCCGCGAGGGCTACAATCATGGTTTCTCCAATTGCACGAGAGAGAGAGAGAAGAAATGTTGCTGATAAACCACTGAGAGCTGCAGGAATTATTACTTTGAAGGTAGTCTCCAGTTTAGTTCCACCCAGGGCATATGCTGCAAGACGCAACTCTTTTGGAACCGAGCCTATTGCATCTTCTGCCATGGTGGCAATCATAGGAAGTACCAATATACCTATGACCAACCCCGCACTTGCGGTATTATAAATCTCTACAACACCCTCACCGAATATTCCTCTAAGCATTGGCGTCATGAAGGTGAGGGCAAAATATCCATACACTATGGTAGGAATCCCAGCAAGAACCTCGAGAACAGGTTTCAGGATAGCTCTTGTTTTATCGCTAGCATACTCGCTTAAGTACACAGCAACACATAATCCAACAGGAATTCCCAACATCATTGCAATGATACTGGTGGTAAAGGTAGCGTTCAGCAGGGGAAGAATTCCAAATTTATTAATCATTGGCTGCCACTGCTTACCGGTCAGGAATCCCCACAGATCAACCTCGGGATCGTTGAAAAATAAGTATGACTCGCGTATGAGAATCACAGCAATCCCAATTGTTATAATTATGGAAATCAATGCAAACAAAAACAAAATTGTACCGGGTACATATGATGTAATTGTTGGTTTTCTTCTAATATTTGCCATTATTCCTCACTATCACTCTATTGGTAACAGCAGGCAGGGCTTCACCCTACCTACTGGAAAGAAACACTCTCTTTTCACAAGAGTTATAGTCCCATTGCTTTCAACCATGCTGCACGACCACGTTCGATGGCTTCTTCGTTTGCTGGGAAATACCCCACATCAACCACCTCTTCATTCACATAGCTTAGATAGAAATTTATGAAGGCTGCTACCTGCGGCTTATTTTGCAAAATTGTGGCATCTGAATAGATGTATAAGGGTCTAGCAAGAGGATATGAATTGTTATCCACATTCTCAGCACTCGCTTCAACACCCTCTATTGCCACAATATTCAGTGAATCTGCATTCTCTGCGTAATAAGCATATCCAAAGAATCCAATTGCATACGGACTTCCTTTTATACCCTGAACAAGAATATTATCATCTTCACTCAACTGAACGTTCGAAGCACTGAGTAGAGGTTCCACCTGCTTATTGAAAACTTCCTCAGCAAAATAATCGAATGTGCCACTGTCCGTACCTGGTATAAAACGCTGAATCGGTTGGTTTGGCCAATCTGGGTTCACATCTGACCACCGTGCAGCAGCTCCAAAAATTTGTGCTAATTCTTCAAGAGTTACATTTTTTAGAAAAGTATTCTCTTTGCTCACTGTGACTGCTAACGCATCTGTACCAACACGAAATTCAATTGGATCACGGCCAATCTCATGTGCTGCTTCAATTTCTGACTGCTTTATTCCTCGACTGGCATTAGCTATATCGGTTTCACCTGCTACGGTGAATCGTTCAAAACCCGCACCGCTTCCAATGCTGTCAATAGTGATTGTTCCCCCGTATCCTTCATCTTTAAAACGTTCAGCCATTCGTTCGCTCAAGGGAAACACTGTAGAACTTCCTGCAGTGATAATATTACCAGTTACTTTTAATGGGTTTACACCAGGGAGTCCATGAACAGAGGGACCTTCCATCCAGCTTAGATTCTTTTCATCTTGATTGGCAGCGGTCACAGAAGCTTCCTGTTTCCCTCCTGCCGATAGAGAACTGATCACTAAAAGTGTCAGAATTAATACAACAATTTTTTTCATACTTTCCTCCGTTGAAGTAGTTTTGCATTTACGGTAGATGTAGAATGTGAGAAAAGTATTACGATAAAATGAGAAGTGTATGATTTTTAACCATGCCATGCACTCGTATTCTAAACTTTGTACCGGGTACAAAGTCTCTGCAATGGATAAAGTGACACGGAATGATGTAAAAT
>CAZTUL010000046.1:0-8070 GCA_964616275.1 uncultured Spirochaetaceae bacterium
CTCGGTGAAAAAGGTGGAATATTCCATTGTTATTCAGAAGATTGGTTTTACGCGTCTGAAGCTCTGGAGCTTCCTATGTATTTCTCATTCGCGGGGAATATTACATACAAGAACGTAAGACACCTCCATGAGACCATTGCAAACCTTCCCCTTGATAGAATTCTTATTGAGTCTGAAAGTCCGTTTATGGTTCCTTCAGCTTATAAAGGGAAGCGAAATAAGCCAGCTTACCTTGTGGAAACTGCAGCAGCAGTTGCAGAGATTAAGCAACTCTCTCTTGAGGAGACGGCACAAGCACTCTATGAAAATAGCCTCCGAGCTTTTCATTTGACGGAGACTGAGTAGGAGTCATGACTACCGAAACAGCTAAGAAAACTCTCTTCCACCCCGTTGATATCGGATCAGTTCATATTGACGGGAATCTCTTTCTAGCCCCTTTGGCTGGCTATACAGATCGTGCCTTTCGCTCAATTTGCATAGAACACGGAGCTTCATTCACTTTTAGTGAAATGATAAGTGCCGAGGGACTTGCACGGGGGAGTGAACAGACAGAAAAACTTACCTATCGTGCAGATAATGAAGAGAAGTTGGCGATTCAGTTATTTATGGAACATGCTTCTGTCGTAGAACGATGTCTGGACCGGCTTATGAGTTATCAACCCACTATAGTGGATATAAATTGTGGATGCCCAGTACCAAAGGTTGTAAAAACAGGTGCTGGATCGGCTCTTTTAAAAGATCCGCAAAAGATCTTCCAGATTGTTGATGTACTTAAGCGATCACTATCGGTTCCTGTTTCGGTAAAAATTCGATTAGGGTGGGACGCACAGAGCATAAACTACAAGGAGACGTCAGACGCAGCCATATCTGCTGGAGCCGATATGATAACCATGCATGCTCGCACAAGGGCGATGGGATATTCCGGTACTGCGGATTGGGGAGCTTTAACAGATTTCACTCAGTATATAAAAAATCGTGCAAATCACGTGGTTGTGTTCGGTTCTGGCGACCTTTTTTCACCGGAAGCTGCTCAGAAAATGCTTGCACAAACCGGAGTTGATGGAGTTATGTTTGCTCGTGGGGCTCTTGGCAATCCATTTATCTTCTCAGATACACAAGCACTGCTTGTTTCCGGTGAAGAACCTCGATTCCATGAAGTCCCCCAACGGGTTGCGGTTCTGCTACAGCACTTGTACAAAGCAGGAAAGGATGTTGGTGAACGGCTAGCTTGCAGGGAGATGCGTAAACATGCCACCGCTTATCTCAAAGGGCTCCCTCATGCGGCTAAGGCAAAACAATCATTAGTTACAGCAAATTCATTTCTCGAATATGAAGCTGTATGTAAAACACTTATACACGAGGCACAGTATAATCCTCATCTTAGCGAGAGTTGACGTTTCCATTCGTTACATGCTAGTTTTCTTTGTGTCCCGGAAAGGAAAAAAGGGGAAGGAGAAGACATGAGAGTTCTTGTATTGGGCTCTGGAGCAAAAGACCATGCGATGACTTGGCTGTTTTCCCAAAGCAAGCTCATTGACGGCCTATTTATAGCACAGGGTAATATTGGTACTAGTGCAATTGCAGAGAATCTATCAGAAGTTGACCCATCATCCCCAGAGTCGGTATATACCGCTTGTAAGAAACATAACATACAGTTTGTTTTTGTTGGTACCGAAGCACCATTATTTACCGGTGTAATCGACTATTTGAACGAAAGAGGTATTGATACGTTTGGGGCCCCGGGAAATGCACTTAAATTAGAAGGTGACCGATATTTTGCACGGACATTTACAGCTCGGCATAATATTCCAACCCCACCCTATAAGCTCTTTTCAGATGAGCAATCACTTGCTAACTATTTGCAGCGCCACGAAGGGGAAAATTTCGTACTAAAACGAAATGCTATGGCTCCAAGTAGAATCATGGTTGATTCGAATGACTATGATACCTTAATGGCTTTTGGTAAAAGTATTCTAGAAACAGACAACCTGCTTGTGGAGAATCATCTTGATGGACTGTCGGTGACTATTACTGTATTTACCGATAATAATGGCTATCTTATGCTCCCATTATGTTCTGATTACACAAAAAGTGAAGAGGGTGGCAAAGGTGCAGCAACTGGAGGAATGGGATCAATATGCCCGGTACCCCTCCCAAATTATGTACAACAACAGATTATCGATCTTATTATTGAACCAACACTCTATGGTATGCAGGTAGAACAGTTTGCATACAAAGGAGTCCTTACGTTTAGCATAATTCTTACCGATAATGGCCCAATATTGGTCGACTATCACGTAAGATTTAACGATCCAGCAACTCAAGCTATCGTCCCACTTATCAAAAGCGATATTATTGAAATCCTTAATGCAATGAAGCAGGATAAACTCCGTGAATTCCAACTCTGTGTATCCACAAAATCTGCTGTGGCAGTTGTGGTTGCAAGCGAGGGATATCCAGACTCACCGGTCACAGGACAGGTGGTAGAACCATTGCCTAACTACATCAAGAATAATCAATTCAAGACGATGCCTATGGTCTTTTATGGTGCTGTTACGAAAAAAGAGGGGAAAGCAGTAACTACTGGAGGACGTAATGTCACCATAGTAGGTATTGGACAGAATATTATCCAAGCTAATAAACATGCGTACCAATACATCGATTCTGTCAAGTTCGCAGGAGCGTGGTATCGTACGGATATTGGAAACAAATTCTTCTCAAATTAACGTTATTTTTATTATTCGAAGATGAAAATACTGAGTTACGTGGCAATAGGATTCTGTCTTCGAATCTCATAGAGAAGTATTCCTGCTGCTACCGATACATTCAATGAGTCTATGTGTCCAGTTGTGGGAATTGATACAGCGTGATCACATCTTTTTGAAACAAGCTGACTTAATCCAGCACCCTCAGAACCCAGGACTAAAACAGTTCTTAGTGGAAACTGTGTATGAAAGCAGGTTTCGCCCGCCATATCCGCTCCATAGACCCAGAAGTTATGCTTCTGCAGGAGTTCTATCTCTCGAACAAGATTAGAAACGGTTGCGATAGGAACATACTGTGCAGCACCACTGGAAATTCTATGAACTGTGTCAGTTGCCTGTGCACTCCTCCGTTCGGGAACCAGTACAAGATCAACTGAAAACTGATCGGCACTTCGCATAATTGCCCCAAGATTGTGCACGTCTGTTATGCCGTCTAGAGCAAGTACAAGAGCTGGTTTATCCTCAGGAAGATCTGCAAGGAATTCTTTAACAGTGAGAGATTTCTTACTGACAGAATTAATTCCTCGGGCATCGCGAGCTTCGCGTAATTCCAGCATTGCTCCGCGATGGTCTGCATTCTGAGTCATACGATCCAATTCAATTTTTGCTATCTTACGAATCGTGACGAACTTATTCTGTCGAGCCAAGGCTTCCAGACGGCTATTTCTCTTTTCCATATTTCTACAGATATAGAGAACACTACCAGCTGGAGCCTGCTTCAATGACTCTTCGATTGCATGAAATCCTAAGATTTTATCACCCATAACAGCTCCTAATCAGTAAAAGGGATGGGTTCGGGACGCGAATTCTCTCCCAATACTTCAGAGAGCTGTTGCATCAGTTTTTTGGCTTCACGATTCAGCTTCCGCGGAGTTTCCACGACAATTTTAATATATTGATCTCCCCGTTGATCCAAGGAGGACCGAAGTTTAGGGACACCTCGATTTCGTAATCGCAGCATCTTTCCATGTTGCGTTCCAGGCGGTATTGCGACTTTCACGCGGACATCATCAATCGTCATCACTTCTATGTCAGCTCCAAGAGCTGCTTGTGTCAGAGAAATTGGTATCTGACAATATAGATCATTCCCGGAGCGTTCAAAATATGGGTGTTGTCGAACATTTACATAGACAAAAAGATCTCCCGAAGGACCACCATTTGGACCTGCATCTCCCATACCGGAAATAGAAATTCTGTTCCCAGTATCAACACCAGCCGGAATAGTTACCTTTAGCTTCTGTTTCTTCCTCATGAGACCTGATCCATGGCACTCAGTACAAGGGTTTTCAACTATACGCCCCTCACCACCACAGGTAGGACAAGTAGAAGCTATTGAAAAGAAACCAGAATTTCTTCTCACTTGCCCCACCCCATTACAGGTTGGACAAATCTTTTTCCCAGAACCACTTTTTTCCCCAGATCCATTACAGGTAGTACAATGTATCTGGTGAGTATATGATATTTCTACTTTTGTTCCGAAAACAGCATCTTTAAAGTCAATTTCGACATCGTAACGGAGGCTGGATCCCACCGCAGGGCCCTGAGAACCATGCGATGATCGTCCTCCGCCTCCACCAAAGAATGAGCCGAAAATATCTCCGAATCCACCACCAAACAAATCACTGAAATCGCGATACACATTGGAATAATCCTGAGCACCACCGGCATCTACTCCTGCGAATCCGTACTGATCATACGCTTGTCGCTTTTGGTCGTTGCTCAAGACCTCATAGGCTTCGCTGGCTTCCTTAAATCGTTCTTCAGCCGCCTTATCACCCGGATTTTTGTCCGGATGATTGGCGATAGCAAGTTTTCGATAGGCTTTCTTAATTTCGTCCTGAGAAGCTCCTTTTTGAACTCCCAGCACTTCGTAATAATCCCGTTTTGCCACGGTGCACCACTTCCTTCAGTCTGATTAGTCTACAACTTCGTAATCGGCATCTTCTACACCATCATCTTTAGCATCTGATGATGAAGCTCCAGCAGAGTCAGTTCCAGCCTGATCAGCTGTACCTTGTTGTGCTGCAGTAGCCTTGTACATCTCTTCAGCTAACTTATAAGCAGCTTGCTGAAGGGCTTCGGTTTTTGCTTTAATCTCTTCCAATGATTCTGACGACATAGCACTCTTCAGATCTTCCATAGCACTTTCAATTTTAGCCTTCTCTTCAGCTGAAATTTTATCACCATAATCTTTTAAAGACTTCTCTGTTGAGTACAGCAGACTATCAGCCTCATTTCTGACCTCAATCTTTTCACGCTCTTTCTTGTCCTCTTCGGCGTGAAGCTCTGCATCTTTGACCATCTTTTCAATATCATTTTCAGAGAGCCCTGAGGATGATTCAATTCTAATCTTCTGCTCTTTCCCAGTTCCAAGGTCTTTGGCACTTACATGAACAATACCATTTGCGTCGATATCAAATGTAACCTCAATCTGAGGAACACCTCTCGGTGCTGCGGGGATACCAATAAGATCAAACTTGCCAAGTGTTCTGTTCTGACTTGCCATCTCACGTTCACCTTGCAACACATGGATAGATACCGCGGTTTGCCCATCTGCAGCGGTAGAGAAAATCTGACTCTTTCTCGTTGGGATAGTGGTGTTTCTTTCGATCAACTTAGTGGAAATACCACCCAAAGTTTCTATTCCCAATGATAGCGGAGTAACATCCAGCAAGAGCACATCCTTAACATCTCCACCAAGAATTCCACCCTGAATTGCAGCACCCATTGCGACAACTTCGTCAGGATTAACCCCTCTGTGAGGCTCCTTCTGGAAAATTTCCTTTACAATTGCCTGTACTGCAGGGATTCGGGTGGAGCCACCAACCAAGATAACCTCATCGATATCCGATGGAGAAAGGCCAGCATCCTTAAGTGCGTTAAGACACGGCTTACGACTTCGCTCAACAAGTCCAGAGACCATTTGTTCAAATCGTGCTCGAGTGAGGTTCATCTGCAAGTGTTTTGGACCAGTAGCATCTGCAGTAATATAGGGCAGATTGATTGATGTGTCTTTTGTACTGGACAGCTCAATCTTTGCCTTCTCTGCAGCCTCTCTGAGTCGCTGTAAAGCCATTTTATCCTTAGAAAGGTCAATTCCCGACTCTTTCTTAAAACTCTCAACCAACCAATCAATAATTATCTGATCAAAGTCATCGCCTCCAAGGTGAGTGTCACCATTGGTCGACTTAACTTCAAAAACTCCATCTCCGAGTTCGAGGATTGAAATGTCAAACGTACCACCACCGAGGTCGTACACAGCGATTTTTTCCTCTTTGTTGGTATCTTTTCCCAACCCATATGCAAGGGCTGCAGCGGTTGGTTCATTCACGATTCTTTTAACATCGAGACCTGCAATCTTTCCAGCATCTTTGGTTGCTTGTCGTTGAGCATCATTGAAATAAGCAGGTACGGTAATAACCGCCTCAGTGACCGTTTCTCCAAGATAATCCTCTGCAGTCTTCTTCATCTTCTGAAGAATTGCAGCAGAAATCTCCTGAGGAGAATACTCTTTATCTCGAATGGATACTCTAATTTCATCAGAAGGCCCCGCCTTTACATTATAGGAGACTTTGGTTATCTCTGAAGGGACCTCTACAAAACGTCTTCCCATAAATCTCTTAATAGATGATACAGTGTTCTCAGCATTGGTAACAATCTGGTTTTTTGCCGGTTGTCCTACCAAGCGCTCACCTTTTGCAGTAAATCCAACAATGGAGGGTGTAGTTCTCTGCCCTTCTGCATTCTGAATTACGGTTGCATCGCCATTATCCATGACTGCAACACATGAATTTGTAGTTCCTAAGTCAATTCCTATTATTCTACCCATGGTTCTTCTCCTTGAAATCCACCATCAACATTTGTACACAAGGCAAAAGCAATCTACTGCTTCCACCTGCAATTTATTTTCTATAAAAGTTTACTCGGGTTTACCAACCTTCACTTTAGCGGTTCGTAAAATCCTATCATGAAGATAATAACCCTTTTGCAATTCGGCAAGGACGGTTTCAGTATCGTACTTCTCATCCTCTTCCATCATCATCGCCTCATGCTCATGAGGAGAGAATTCTTTCCCAACAATATCGTCCATTCTTTTGAGGCCCCAATTTCTTTGGAGCATATCGAGCAGTTGCTTTCTAATGAGTTGCACTCCCTGAACATAGGATTGCACATCTGATGATTGCTCACCAGCTTCTACTGCTCGATCAAAATCATCGAGAATTGGAATAATATCATTGAGAAGCCGTTCATTGGCAAATTGCACAGCAGCTTCTTTTTCCCGGATAAGCCTTTTCCTGTAGTTGTCTGTCTCTGCAACTTTACGAATGAAATTCTCTTTCTCAGAAGATAATTCCTTCGTGAGTCTATCTACTTCAGCCTCTAAATCCAGAATTCGAGCCTCCTGCGGAGAAACCACTTCTTCTTTAATTTGCTCGTCGTGAGCTTCTTCTTTGATTGGTTTTTCAACCTTCTGTTCTTTCTTTTCTTTTTTGCTCATGTCTTACCTGTACGTGCACATGTATTCCTCTGCCATATACTTGAGGTCATGCTATCTCTCTATATTCCGCCATCCACCCTTGGCAGTCCCAACAAACATACTCATACTGAAACAGCACCGTCAAGTGATTTTCGTAAACTCTTTTTTTGCTATCATACCCCGATTGTAGTTATCGCCGCTTCAATAAAATCTCTGAATAACGGATGGGGTTTTGCCGGTCGACTTTTAAATTCCGGATGATACTGTACACCGACGAACCAGGGATGATTTTCCAGCTCTACGGCCTCAACCAACCGACCATCCGGAGAAACTCCGGTAAATTTCATGCCGGCATTTGCTAACTGCTCCCTGTACATATTATTGAATTCATAACGATGCCGATGTCTCTCATCAACCAATTCACTGCCATAAGCTTTGTAAAGCAGAGAGTTTTTATCAACAATAGAACAGGGATAACTTCCAAGACGCATCGTTCCACCCAAATCTACCCCTTTCTGATCTGGCATGAGGTCTACAACCGGGTATTTAGTACTTGGATACCATTCAGAACTGGAAGCTCCAGTTAATTCTGCAACATTTCTTGCAAACTCAGAAACCGCACATTGCATTCCCAGACAAAGCCCAAAAAATGGAATTCTCTGTTCTCTAGCATACTGTATAGTCCTGATTTTTCCCTCGATACCACGTAATCCAAATCCTCCAGGGACAACAATACCACTCACTTTAGAGAATACATGTGAAATTGCTTGATTATCAAACGATTCGAGTTCTTCGGTATCGACCTTCACCAGTTCAATAGCCGTCTTG
>CAZTUL010000046.1:8170-9500 GCA_964616275.1 uncultured Spirochaetaceae bacterium
ATCAAACGATTCGAGTTCTTCGGTATCGACCTTCACCAGTTCAATAGCCGTCTTGTGGAAAATCCCTGCGTGATTTAATGATTCAACCACACTTATATACGCATCGGCTAATTCAACGTATTTGCCACACAATGCAATACGAACCTTACGGTCAGGATGCCTCCTATTTTCAACCATGCTATGCCATGTTTCCATATGTCTTATTTTAGCTTCCAAGCCAAGGCGCTGTAGTACAAGGGAATCAAGATTCTCTTCTTCAAAAAGAAGTGGCACCTCGTAGATTGAGGGCAAATCAGGATTTGGGATAACCGCATTCCTATCAACATCACAAAACATAGCAATCTTATCCTGCATTTCAGGAGGTATGGGTCGATCAGAACGACAGATAATAAAATCGGGATGAATTCCTATTCCTCGTAATTCCTTTACGCTGTGTTGAGTCGGCTTTGTCTTCAGTTCACCGGCAGCTGCAATATATGGGACAAGTGTTACATGGAAAAAGAGCGTATCCTGCTTCCCAAGTTCTCTTTTCATCTGACGAATAGCTTCAAGAAATGGTTGGCTCTCTATATCACCAACCGTCCCGCCAATTTCTACTAAGACAATGTCCGCAGCACTTTTTTCTGCCAATCCATACAGTCTGCTTTTAATTTCGTTGGTTATATGGGGAATTACTTGGACGGTACCTCCAAGGTACTGTCCCTGTCGCTCTTTCTGAATTACAGACCAATATACTTTACCGGCTGTTACGTTATTTTCTTTTCCAATTGCGATATCGAGAAATCGCTCGTAATGGCCAAGGTCCAAATCGGTCTCTGCTCCATCATCTGTGACAAAAACCTCTCCATGCTGATACGGGCTCATAGTACCAGGATCAAAATTTATATAAGGATCAAATTTTAACACGGTAACAGAAAGTCCCCGGCTCTTGAGTAAACAACCTAGTGAAGCGGCTGTAATACCCTTACCTAGTGATGAAACAACTCCACCTGTTACAAAAATAAATTTTGCCATACGTACCCCTTTTCCTAATCATGGGATTACACAGCTAAGGTTATGAGTATGTGTCTTTTTGAGGATACCTACCGACCGTTGCTGTGTGCACCGGTTTTCGGCAATTAAGGAAAAAATGAGTAACTAGCCGATTCCTCGGTACTTATGGAATGTAGCATAGAGGTGTAGTAATTCGCAATACCACAACACCAATTTTATGAAAACTCTTCATCATCTAGAACAATTTCTTCTTCATCATCCTCAGGATCAAAATGAGCAGATTCAACACGACGGCGCTTCTCAACATGTTCCTCAGTGAGCTCAGGTTCCTCAGTGA
>CAZTUL010000046.1:9600-18074 GCA_964616275.1 uncultured Spirochaetaceae bacterium
TCAACACGACGGCGCTTCTCAACATGTTCCTCAGTGAGCTCAGGTTCCTCAGTGATCTCAGGTTCAAACAACGGAACACTATCATCTGAATCGAACTCTTCCATAGCTAAATCAGGATTATCTAGTCGAGCTTTCATTTCTAAAGCTTTTCGTTCCTCTTCTTCAATAATTCGCTGACGTTCCGCCAAAGCTACGTCTAATTCATCTTTCAAATCTTGAAGTTCCAATTCAGAACTCTCTATCTGCTGGTCCAAACTCGCTTTTCGATCGCCAAGAGATTCGATAATTTTTTCAAGTTCTTCCCGTTTTTCAGCAATTTTCTCGAGAGATGTATCTCGTTCCGATAAGGTGGTTTTTGTGTCATCAATCTTTGCAGCAAGCATGTCCATCGATTCAACTGAAGTCTTAGAAAGTCTCTTAACCACGCCTTCCAGAATTTCAGTTCTGTTGTTTAACTCTCTAAGAAATGCTTGTACGGTGGTTATCATAGTCTGGAATGTAGCATCAGTATGATTCAGTGAGTCATCAAGAAGGATATCTATTTTCACTTTTGCATCTGCTACAGATTCCTCTACCTGTTGTACCAAGCGGATTTTCTGCTGTTCAACTGAGTGATCCAGTCGTTCATGAAGTTGATCAAGCCGTTCTTCCGACTCTGCAATCTGAGCTAGACTCTCTTCGATTGTTTCTCCAACTTGCTCAACCTTCAGCACTTCATTCTTCACCTGTCGAGTTCTCAACTCGGCTTGCTCTGTCATTCCACCCAATTGACCCAATACTTCATGATAGTACGCCAATGTTTTTTGCAGTTCTTCGAGATCTTCAGAATGTGCCAATAGACTTTCTCGCTCACGGGTAATTTGATTCACCAGCTTTTCCATGCCTAGACGACTAGTTTCAAGCCGCTCTTCCACCTGCGCAATAGTTTCGTGCAGTTCTGTTTCTTTGTTCTTCACTTCAGAGATATATTGCCCTACATATTGGCGCATAATCTCCAACTTTCGACTACGACTATCTGCATTCCTTAGTGTAAATACAATTATGAGCGTAAGGACAAACAATCCAATCGAGAGAAAAATCGGCACCATTTCCCACATGACAACCCCCTCTAGTGAAGTAATTCAGGCAAGTATTCTAAAAATTCCACATAATCAGAAAAAATTATATGTGCTTGTGGACACATTTTTCTTCGTCGCACTCGCTGCTTTTTATTCTTACTTGCTGGATCAATAAGTGCTGTTTTCATACCGACTTGAGCAGCTCCAACTATATCCTTTCTACAACTATCTCCCACATACAGTACCTCATCTGGAGCAACCTGAAGCTTGTCACAAATCATTAAAAATGGTTCAGCGTGCGGCTTAAGATACCCCGATGATTCAGTACATGCAGCAAAGTCTACAAGATCATCTACACCAAGGGCGACCAATTTCTGTTCGATTGGAAAATCCGACAAGGCTGCGATGATAATCCCTTGGTTATGCAACGCTTCAAAAGCTTCACGTACACATGGAAATGGTTTGATTTTAGCAAATGATTTTCTCCAATTATTGTAAAACTGCTGTTCAATTTTTGCACTCACTGCATGGATATCGTTCTTCTTTCTCCTCTGATCGGATTTTTGGCACAACCAGGCAGCCTGTCTTTGCCGAAAACCTTGCACATCCGCCGGGACCGTACGTTCCTCCCGCTCTGCCCGTATATACTTCCGAAACTGTTGATACCGTACGGCAAATAAAGGCGAGGGGAAAAACGAACGGATTAATTTCCAGTTCGTAACCCATTTAGGATACAAAGTCCCATCAATATCGAAACAAACAACTTTTAATTTCATTACAAACGGTCGGCAGGAGTATTTCTTCTCCTCTCCTTCAATTCAACTTCAACAGGTATTTGTGAAAACCCTAAATCACGTCGAATACAATTTTTCAAATATTGAACATACCCTTGAGGAAAATCTTTCTTCCGATTAACAAAGAAAAGAAATCGAACCGGTGGAGCACTCACTTGTGTACCATAGTAGACCTTGAAATGACCTCTTGTACCACGTGGTGGTTGATAAGCTTCAGACCATTGGCCGAGAAAATTATTCAACTGTGCAGTTTCAATTCGCTTATTCAATTGTCTCCAGACCGACCAAACTGTATCAAGAAGCTTTCCAACATCTACAGCCTCTATCGCACTGATGGGAACAATCGGTGCAAAAGAGAGGATAGGGAACAAAAATCGAGCACGATCCTTAATTGCTTCCAGCTCATTTCCAACCCCTTTGAGTAGGTCAATTTTATTGAAAACAAGAACCACCCCTTTCCCTCTTCTGACTATAAGCTGTGCAATTTTCTTATCCTGCTCTACAAGACCGGTAGTTACATCAATCATAAGAAGAATTACATCGGCGTCATCAATTGTTTTTATAGCTCGATTCACAGAGTAATATTCAACGTCCTCTTCCACCTTGCTTTTTCGTCTGATTCCTGCGGTATCCAGAACAGTATAAGCTGTACCCTTATACGAGAAATCACCTGTAATCACATCACGGGTGGTCCCCGGAATATCACTCACAATGGACGTCTCTTTTCCAGTGAGTAAGTTTGTGAGCGTTGATTTTCCAGTATTCGGTTTACCCAACACGGCAATCTTTACCCGCTCTTCGTCTTCTGGAGCATCTTCCAGCTCAGTAAGATCAAGTATATCGAGCAAAGATTCCTCAAGAATATCGATCCCCAATCCGTGAGCGGAAGAAATTCCTACCACACGTCCATAACCAAATCGATGATAATCCCAGATTAGATTATCTCGAACAGGGTCATCAATCTTATTTACGGCAATAATCACTTTGTCGGTATAAGGTCGCAACGTCTCTATCAGCATTTCATCTTCTGCTGTGACTTCCATGCAATCCATAATAAGTACAATCGCATCTGCTATCTCGAGAAGACCTAAGCTTTTATTGGTAACCAAGAAGTCTAGACCTTCCTGATCCAGTTTTACACCACCGCTGTCAATCAGCAGTACAGGATGATTCCCCAGCAACCATTTCTCGGGTATAGGGTCGCGAGTCACACCCGGTGTGGCATCGGTAATTGCCCGGCGTTTCTTTATGAGTCTGTTAAAAAGGGTCGATTTCCCCACATTGGGTCGACCAATTATGGCAATGATGGGAAGCCCCATCTTACGTAGTGATAATGTCTCCGAATCTATCATGCATCCATTCCCTTACATATGTGTTAATATTAACGTACGAGTTCATTCCCATTACTTTATTTGCTAACTGTTTTGCCTCATCAAGCGTAATGGAGCGGATGATGTTTTTAATTTCCAGCAAACTCTGTGGGCTCATACTAAACTCGTCTAATCCCATCCCCAACAGTAATACCGTCGAGAGAGGATCACCGGCCATTTCCCCGCACATAGCAACAGGAATACCGGCAGCGTGGCCTTTCTCCACTATCATCCGAATAAGACGGAGGACTCCTGGATGAAAGGGTTGATACAGGTAGGCAATTTTGTCATTTCCCCGATCAACAGCAATGGTATACTGGATGAGGTCATTTGTACCTATCGAAAAGAAATCTGTTTTTGGTGCCAACAAATCGGCACACAGTGCTGCTGAAGGAACTTCAATCATGGTTCCTACTTCAATATCTTCATCAAACGGTGTTTCGGCTTTCCTACATTCATCTTTGACCTGCTCAAACACAAGCATGACATGCTCAAGCTCCTCCGGACCGCTCACCATAGGGAACATAATCTTTAACTTGCCATATGCAGAGGCTCGAAGTAATGCTCTTAGTTGAACTCTAAAGATATCTTTTCTTGAAAGACAGAACCGTACAGCTCTCCATCCTAAAATTGGATTATCTTCACCTAAGCCTTCCATGCCAGGAATGATTTTATCACCCCCGACATCTATGGTTCGAATAGTAACCGGCCCGATATGCTTAAATCGTTCAAGAACCTCTTTATATGCTTCAAACTGTTCATCCTCTGTTGCACCTCCCTGTTTTAAAAACAGGAATTCTGAACGGAACAGCCCTATACCGCTCGCCCCATGGTCAAGTACTGCATCAACTTCGTCTACTGTCTCAATATTGGCTTTAAGCAAAACTTTATGTCCGTCTTTTGTAATGGATTCTAACGATGCTAATACTTGGAGCTCTTGTTCGTGTTCTACCCACTTCTCGTAGCGTGCCCGCATTTTATGTGCTGAAGCACTACTAGGTCGAATAGAGACTTCACCGAGATTACCATCAACAATAATTTCATCACCTTTTTTTACTTTATCGGTGATTCTGCCTAACCCCACTACAGTTGGAATCTGTAATGCACGGGCAAGAATGGCAACGTGACTTGTTCGACCTCCCCCGTTTAGGGCAATAGCTTTAATCTTGGTAGGGTCAAGTGATAAGGCTTCAGAGGGAAGCAGAGTATCGGCGACGAGCACCACTTCATCACGAATCATTTTTAGATTCGCACGTCGTTTCCCCATCATTTGTCGAATTATTCGCCATCCTATATCGTACAAATCGGCACTACGTTCACGAAATATTACATCTTCAGAGGCTTCAAGGACTTCGATAAATCCGGTTAGAACCTGTTCCACTGCCCATTCAGCACAAATATGACCTGTAGTAATCAGATTTTTTACCGACTCAGAAAATTCGGGGTCCTGAATCATGAGAATATGTGTTTCAACAATTTTCCGTTGATCTTCTCCTACCGCCTCCTGTTTGAGCTGCTCAAGTTCTGACGAAACAGTGTGGAGTGCACGCTTAAACCGAACCAGTTCAGATTCGGTTTTTTCCTCAGTAATCGAGAGGTGAGGAACTACGAGTTTTTCATGTACGTAGAGAAAAACTCTACCAATACCAATGCCCGAAGAGGCTGCGATGCCCTTCAATATTCTCATATGTAGGTGTATCATACGGGGTTTTACCGCCCGTGTAAATAGATACTCGCATTGGATATCGGTTCTGTTGTATGCTGTAAACATGGATGATTCGAATCAAAAAAACAACAAACAGCCTTGGATTCTTTATGCATGGATTTTGTTGATAATACTTGCCGCAATTCTATTTATCGTTGCTTTCCCTCACATGCGCGAAGCATTTCGTGAATCAGGCATGGCAGAGTTGATACAATCGCATGTAGAAGCTAAGGAGACTGAGAATCTGTTCGCAACTGCAAATATCAATTTCCCAATTCCTGCAATCTCTCCCGATAATACTGAGTTCATCTCTGTTTCCGTACCAGTACAAAACCTTACAAGACATACAGTCGTTGAAGCACTATTGCAAGGGCCACCGCAAGAGGCTCTAATTCAGGGGGCAGTAACTTATATTCCTGCAAATACGACCCTCCTTGGGATTACGCTTTCCTATGAAATTGCATATGTAGATTTTTCACGTGAATTTCTTGAACCAACTGTCTGGGAATCAACCGGTTATAAATTACGACACATTCAACTTCTTAAAACATTAGAATCAAATTTCCGTGTTAGAGATGCGATTATTCTTGTTGAGGGAGCTCCCTTATAGCGATTTATTTCGTATAGGGTAATAATTCGGAGAGCAATCGTGCAAACTCTGATTCACTCAGAGATTTTTGTGAATCCAATGTAAGTAATGTTAAAAATTCTCGATTTCCTTTTCTTCCGTGAATCGGAGATTCAATTATAGCTTGTAAGCCGACACCTTCCTGAGATAATTGATTATATACATCTAGAAGTATCGTTTTAAGGAGCTGCTCATTGTCTACGATCCCTGTAAAACCTTCAGTTCCTTTTTCTACTTCAAACTGAGGTTTAATGAGAGAAATCATCCACGATTCACTAGTAAGAGAGAGTATATGGCTTGCTGCTCCAGTTATGGAACGAAAAGAGAGATCAGCAACTGCGGCATGAGGTTGTGGTTCCAATTGATCGACATGCATGATATTTTTTCGTTCATGAACGTATACCCGTTCATCACTTCTCAATCGATAATCAAGCTGATTGTACCCAACATCCACTGCATGTACAGCTTGTGCACCCCTCTGAAGAAGACAATCGGTAAAGCCCCCTGTCGATGATCCCGCATCGAGAAAAACTAACTGAGAAACATCCATGTTCCAAGCAGTTAAGGCGTGATTCAGTTTATATCCGCCTCTTGATACATAGGAAGGGACATGTATCTCAGCAACACTCTGTATCGGAAATAATTCTTGGGGGCTCGGGCACGTTGCACCGTTAATCCGAACCTGACGGCAATCAATGAAAGCACGAAGTTGTTCTTGAGAATACTGAGGATACTGATCAATCAAGAGTTGCATTACCGACTTCTTTTGTTCCCGCGTTCCCATAACAATAGCCTCAAACGCCAAATTGTTCATCAATTCGCTTGATAGTCTTCACTTTCCCGCTTTCAAGGTCAATGGAACAAACAATCCCCTGGAGGTGTGAGGGAGCATCCAATATCTGGTTTCTCAGTGGAATCTGTGTAAGCTGACGCTCTATGGCAATATTCGGATCTGAACCAATTACTCCATTTGTCGGACCACACATACCCAAATCTGTTATGTACCCGGTACCAACATCAGTTACTCGTTCATCAGCAGTCTGTACATGTGTATGAGTCCCTACTACAACAGAAACCTTACCATCTAGATGATGAACAAGTGCCTCTTTTTCTTGAGCGAATTCTGCGTGAAAATCTACAATAATCACTGGAGTCTGTTTTCGAATTTTATCTACCAATGCGGCTCCAACTTGAAATGGACAATCAATAGGAACCATTTGGTGTCTACCCTGGAGATTTAAAACCCCAATTTTTACATCGCCAATCGAAATTATTGTATATCCATGTCCAGGAGCTCCTGGAGGATAGTTTGCAGGCCGTAATAATCGAGTATCTGTGTGCAGAAAAGAGCGCAATTCTTCTCGTTGCCAAATATGATTTCCACTCGTGATCACATGCACACCTAATGAGAAGAATTGCCGAGCAAGTTCTTCGGTCAGACCAAATCCATCTGCAGCATTCTCTCCATTTAAAATAACTACATCTGCACGTAATTTCTTTATAAGCTGCGGAAGTCCAATAAAAAGGGCTCTGCACCCAGGTTGTCCGATAACATCCCCGAGCAGCAGAGCCGTAATTGTTCGTTGTTTAGACATACAATCCTTTGTTTCTAACGTGCATATTCAACAACACGCATTTCCCGAATAATTGTAACCTTGATACGTCCAGGATACCGTAGTTCAGCCTCAATCCGGCTCGCTATCCCCTTAGCAATATCTTTAGCTCCATCGTCGGTAACACTGTCGTTATTTACCAAAATACGTAATTCTCTTCCAGCCTGAATAGCATAGGCACGATCAACTCCAGAAAAACTTTCGGCGATACTCTCAAGACTCTCTAATCTCTTGATATAGTTATCTAAAGTTTCTCTTCGAGCACCAGGTCTAGCCGCCGAAATAGCATCAGCAATCTGTACAATAACCGATTCAACACAGGAAGGTTCAATATCGTTATGGTGTGAAAGAATTGAATTGATAACACGAGGATCTTCTCCGAGACGCTTAGCCAGATCAGCTCCCATCTCAGCGTGATTCGCATCACCATCAGACTCTATTCCTTTACCAATGTCATGTAGGAGTCCACCCCTACGTGCAATATCTCGATCAGCACCAACCTCGGCAGCTATCATTCCCGAAAGAATCGCAACCTCTTTTGAATGATTCAACACATTCTGTCCATAACTCGTACGGAAGTGTAATCTACCTAAAGCTCTTACCATTTCTTGGCTCATGTTATGGATACCAAGATCGAAAAGAACTTTCTCGCCCTCTTCCATAATGACTCGAGTAATTTCTTTTGTTACCTTTGCTACTACTTCTTCAATTCTTGCAGGATGAATTCTTCCATCCTGTACCAAACGCTCAAGTGCAACACGTGCAATTTCCTTACGTACCGGATCAAAACACGAGATAACAACGGCCTCTGGAGTGTCATCAATAATTACATCTACACCAGTAAGCGTTTCCAGGGTGCGAATGTTTCGCCCCTCTCTTCCAATGATTCGACCTTTCATCTCATCACCAGGGAGACTTACTGTGGTAACGGTAACCTCTGAACTCACTTCAGTTGCCAACCTCTGAATTGAGGTTACAATAATATCTCTCGCAAGTTTGTCGGCACGTAACTGAGCATCCTGCTCAATTTTATTTACAATAACCTGAGCATCCCGCTTTGCTTCGTTCTGCAAAGATTCGATAATCACCTGCTTTGCCTCTTCCGAGGACATGCCGGCAACCCTTTCTAACTCCTGTTTCCAGTTTTCCTCCATCTCGGAGAGTGATTTCTCACGCTGGACATTACTAGTCTCTTTGTCTGCAAGTTGCCTTTTTATGGCATCTAGTTCCGCTTGTTTTCGTTCTAAATTCTCTTCCTTCTTCAACAGTCTCTGTTCTGTTCTCTGAAGCTCACCTCTGCGTTCTC
>CAZTUL010000047.1:0-17861 GCA_964616275.1 uncultured Spirochaetaceae bacterium
CGTCGAGCGGTAGGGTTTGCTCCGGTCGCATGGCTGGGTCCTATCGTCGAAGCCAGGTTAGTATAGATCAAACTGGTTTCCCACCTTGTGGTGAGAAAAGATTTAGGGAATTAGAGATAATTAAATTTTTCATCATACTTTACAATTATTGCTCTATTTCTTCCTGGAAGAACTCTATTAAAATTCTCTATTCCTTTCTCAGGAAACTTATCATCTGTGATAACATGTATAATCAAATCGCACATTCAATCCCATTCCTAATACCTGAGCTGTTTAACCATGATTTATTTAGTTTGCTAATTATCAATATTTCTTTACCTAACTATAGCTAATCAGATCTTCATAGAGATGCTCATACTCGACCATGAGTTTTCTAGCATCAAAGGTTTTTCTTGCGAACTCTACACAAGTTTTTGTAAAGTACTTCTTTCCATTTTGCCTAACTTCTTCAATATGATTTGGAATATCATCAAAATCCTGATATATAAAACCACAATTCTCATCAACAAGCTCAGGATTTGCTGTTGAATCATTTGTAATCACAGGAGTTCCACAAGCTAAAGCTTCAGCAGTTACTTTCCCGAATGTTTCTTCTAATGAACAGTTTAGGAATACATCAGCCATTGAATAAAAACATACCAGCTCATCAATGTTATGTGTCGCTGGAATATTTAAAATATTCTTTGGTAAAGAAATTTTTTTATTTATTCTTCCTATTAAAATAATAATTGAGTCATTATCAATTTTTTTTCCAATTTCAAAAAAATATGATAAGCCTTTTCGTTCACTCCAATCACTTGCAACCCCAAGAATAATAAACTTATTGTCAACCCCTAAATTATGTTTTTCTTCTTCGGTATTAACAGGTTTGAACCTCTCCAAATCTATCCAATTATATATTCTCTTTAATATTTTGGCGGATTTAAGTATTGACTGTCGAGATTCTTCTGTAATCCAATCAGAAACTCCGACTACTGCAAGTCGGGGGATACGTTCAAAAAAAAGTTTTTTATCGTTTAACATTTTAGCTGAGAAATCAAAAAACCAACTTCTATTATCTTTTTTAAGTTGCGGACATTTCCCACACTGCACTTTCCACTTATAGCACTTTGCTGAGGTATAATACATACATTTTCCTGTATAAAACCAACAATCATGCAAGGTAATAACAGTAGGAATATCGTTAGTTGCAAGGAAGTTTAACAACTGTGGAATATTAATATAATTGCTATGCAAATTTCTAAGATGAACCACATCAGGGGCAAAACTTTTTATAAAATCAACCAATTTAGCTGTTGCTATTTTAGAGAAATAACCTTGCTTTCCAATCAATCTAGACATAAATGCATGAACTTTCCTATCAAACCAATTACCAATTTGATAACCGTTTTCGATAGCTGCACCTCTTGAATAACCTATCCAAGAGATATGACCTTTTGACTCAAGATAATTTGACAACTCATAAGTAGTTCTTCCAGTACTTAGGGTTGAGTTAAAAACATTAATTTGAAGTATTTTCATAAGCCCCACACCGTCTCATTCACTATCTTCGCATAACTTTGTATAAGCTTGACCACTTTCACCGACACATTGGTGTCATGGTAGTCGTCGGGCATCTCCGTCTTCTCTTGGTTGTCCCGCATGGAGACAGCCATTTCAAGTGCTTGGGAGATGTCCTTGGTCGTGATACCCCCGATGACCACCGTCCCCTTGTCCAACACCTCTGGTCTCTCGGTGCTTGTCCTGATAAGGACTCCGGCAAAGTCCAACATTGCCGACTCCTCACTCAGCGTCCCGCTGTCACTGAGTACGCAGTAGGCATTCATCTGCAGCTTGTTGTAGTCCAGGAAGCCGAAGGGCTTCAGGCTCTGCACCAAGGGATGGAACTGGAAGTTTCTCTGCTCGATGAACTTCCTGCTTCTTGGATGGGTGCTGTAAATCACCGGAATCTTGTAGAGCTCTGCCATGTCATTGATGGCTGTCATCAGCGACATGAAGTGAACCTCGTTGTCTATGTTCTCCTCCCGGTGTGCCGAAACCAGGATGTACCGGTTCTTCTCAAGGTTCAGCCTAGCAAGCACATCGCTCTTACGGATGCCTTCCATGTGGCTGTCCAAGACTTCGCGCATGGGGGAGCCTGTAACAAAGATGGTCTTCCCATCCAATCCCTCAGAAAGCAGGTAGCGTCTTGAGTGCTCGGTATACGGAAGGTTGATGTCACTGATATGATCCACAATCTTCCGGTTGATCATCTCGCTGACATTCCAGTCCCAGCAGCGGTTCCCAGCTTCCATGTGAAAGATGGGAACCTTCAGGCGCTTCGCGCTTATGGCTGACAGGGCACTGTTGGTATCACCCAATACGAGTAAGGCATCGGGCTTCTCCTTCTGGATAACCTCATAGCTCTTGGCAATGATGTTGCCCATTGTCTCTCCCAGGTCCTTCCCCACACTCTCCAGATAATAATCAGGAGCACGCAGTCCCAGGTCCTCGAAGAACACCTGGTTGAGCGTATAGTCCCAGTTCTGTCCCGTATGGACCAGGATGTGATTGAAGTACTGGTCACACTTCTGTATGACTGCACTGAGCCGTATGATCTCGGGTCTTGTCCCAAGGATGGTCATTACCTTCATCTTATCCATACCATTCACACCTTCTCGAATATCGTATCCGGCTTGTCCGGATTGAACGGCTCATTGGCCCACATGAATGTGACCAGATCGGCATCTCTCTGGTTGATGATGTTGTGGGTATAGCCAGGGGGAATGTCCACAACCTCAAGCTTCTCCCCCGAGACATGGTAATCAATCACCTCAGTGGTCCCGATTTTCCTGAACTGGATCAAGCCCTTGCCGCTTACCACCAGGAACTTCTCATTCTTGGTATGGTGCCAGTGGTTCCCCTTGGTGATGCCGGGTTTGGAGATGTTCACCGAGAACTGGCCACGTTCTGCTGTTCTGATGATTTCAGTGAAAGATCCACGGTCGTCACTGTTCATCTTCAAGGGATAGCTGAACCGATCCTCCGGCAGGTAACTCAAGTAGGTGCTGTAGAGCACCTTCTCAAAGCTGGAAGCCATGTTTGGTACTGAGAGGTTATTCCGACTCTCCCTGAATCCCTCAAGGAGCTCCACAATCCTTCCCAGCTTCACGGTATGTACCGTGGGTACCTTGCAAAACCCAGCTTCCTTGAGCACGTCCCCTTTCAGGGCAGACATGAAGCTTTCCAGCACATCATCTATATAGACCAGGTTCATGACCACCCCAGGGTCATCGACCTTGATGGGCAAATCCCTTGCGATGTTGTAACAGAAGGTGGCTACCGCACTGTTGTAGTTGGGCCTGCACCACTTACCGAACACATTGGGAAGGCGGTAGACGTATACAGGAGCCCCTGTCTCATCTCCATAGGAGAAGAGCAGATCCTCCCCTGCTTTCTTGCTTTTCCCATAGGGGTTGTCCAAGGTAGCCTGAATGGAGGAGGTGATAAGGATGGGGCAGGTATTGTTATGCTTCTTCAATGAAGTGAGCAGGGTACTGGTGGAACCGAAGTTGCCTTCCATGAACTCCTTCTCTTCCTTGGGTCGGTTCACGCCTGCAAGGTGGAAGACGAACCCACAGTCCTTGGTGAAGGAGTCAAGAAGGCTCTCCTCTGTATCGATGTCATAGAGGTACAGGTTTTCATAGCCCCTGTTACGTAGTTCACAGACAAGGTTCTTCCCCACAAACCCATTTGCACCGGTTACCAGTATCCTCATGCTAGCGGTTCTCCCATGCCTTCAATTCGTCCTGGATGTACTTCAGGGTGAGCAGCTTCTCCTTGATCTGCTGAACGGTAAGTAATTCAGTATTGCTGGAATTGAACTCGGTGAGCGTGGTGCGCTTGCCGTTTCCGTCGGTGAAGTACTTGTCGTAGTTCAAGTCGCGGTTGTCTGCAGGAACCCGGTAGAAGTTGCCAAGGTCCAAGGCATGTGCACACTCCTCATTTGTAAGAAGCGTCTCATACATCTTCTCCCCGTGCCTGATGCCGATGGTCCGAATCTCATTGTCTGCACCAAAGAGCTCCTTCACCGCCTGGGCAAGGTCGCCGATGGTGCTCGCCGGTGCCTTCTGCACCAGGATGTCACCGGTGTGTGCATGCTCGTAGGCGTAGAGCACCAAATCGACGGCCTCGTCGAGGGTCATGATGAAGCGCGTCATGGTGGGCTCGGTAACCGTCAGGGGCTTTCCGGCCTTGATCTGTTCCACGAACAGGGGAACAACCGAGCCTCGGGAACACAGCACATTGCCGTACCTTGTTCCGCAGATGAGCGTCTTGTCCTCAGCCACGGTACGGGACTTTGCAACAAATACTTTCTCCATCATCGCCTTGCTGGTTCCCATGGCGTTGATGGGATAGGCTGCCTTGTCGGTGGAGAGGCAGATGACCTTCTTCACCCCTGCATTGATGCAGGCCGTCAGCACGTTGTCGGTACCGATGACGTTGGTCTTTACCGCCTCCATCGGGAAGAACTCGCAGGAGGGGACCTGCTTCAGTGCGGCTGCACTGAAAACGAAGTCCACGCCATTGAGGGCATCGCGAATGCTGCGGTAGTCGCGCACATCGCCGATGTAGTACTTGATCTTGTCATTCTTGTAGAAGTGGCGCATGTCGTCCTGTTTCTTCTCGTCACGGCTGAAGATGCGGATTTCTGCAATGTCGGTATTCAGAAAGCGTTCGAGCACGGCATTGCCGAAGGAGCCGGTACCGCCGGTGATTAAGATGGCCTTATTCGAAAATGAAGACATTATAACACTTCCTTAATAATTATGATTCAGTCCCAGATAAACGAATATGGAACAAATGGAGACGAGGCTGGATCCAACCCTCTAAAATACAATAAAGCTAACGCTAAAACTAATACCACAATTATGAAGTATGATAACTTTGAACCAAAACTTGCTTTAATAATATTAGGAAAAAAGACTACCACTCCAAAAAAGTAATAGTAGGTTATTCTTAATGTTGCTGGATGTATAAATGCAAAAACGGTTAAGCCAAGTGTCATAGAAATACAGTAAAAATAAAATCTTGTATGATGGTCATAATTTTTACTAATTTTGAGAAAGAAGAGTGAAAATACAAAGATTAATACGAGCATGAACAAGAAATTACGAGGTCCTAAAGTTTCATATTCACCATATGTATAGATAGTGTATGTAGTAATAAATTGAAAAAAAATGTTACGAAATAGATATATGAAAGATACCATTGCGACAGTAAAGAGCCCTTCTCGCAATCTATAATCTCTCGTAACCAAATAATATGCAGGCAAAAACACAAGGGCAGAGAAATGGAATGTTGAGGCTGCTAATGTAAACAATAGAAATTTCAAAAACCTTCGTTCCCATAGACTATCATAAGCATATAATACAAACCCAAGGGCAACTGTTTGTCTTAATGCAGTCATTGAGAAAGTATATAAACCCAATGCGATGAAAAGCGCATAACTAAGAGCCCACGATTTTGAATATTTCGTTATAAACCGTGTCACAGATATGCTGTAAAATAATCCTATTACATAAAACAATAGTGTAGGGCTTTTGGAAACACTAGCTACAAGATATTGGAGGAGCGAATAGCCAATTTCTTCGTTCCATACCCAAATTGCTTCATGAAAAGGCATTCTTGAAACACGAAAAAAATGATTTGCATAATTCTGAGTATCCCAACCAACATTGTATCCTCTAAAACCACATAAGAATGAAAGTTGGAATATAATCAGCAGTCTTAAAATATGCTTTAACGTTTTGTTATTTGCCGTATTGCTTAAATATGCAAACAAAATAATAGACAAATAATTGTATACAAAAATCCCCATTCTAATATGTTCTCTCTTTCAGAGTATCTTTATCTTTACCAATAAGATTTTGAAAATCAGATTGAAGAGATTCTCTTACCATTTTTACTGAAAAATTTTCAAGCGCATGTTTTTGAATAGCGTTTGCTCTCTGTATGAGTTGAGATGGGTTTTTCGCAACATCTTCTAATGTTTGTTGTAAATCATCAATATCAGTAATAGAAATTGCTCCAGGAATCTGATTAATCTCCTCCATAGAAGCAACATTACCAGGACCAATCGCAAGAAGGCACGAACCTGATTGCATACAATCAGTAATTTTAGTTGAAAATGACAACCTTGTGTACTTAATTGCCTCTTCCTTAAATGACTCAATATGAAGAACCAGATCTGATTCTGCAAGAATCTTCATTATTTCTGAATATGGTTTCACTCCATAAATTTCAGTACTAGATGATTTTGTTATACAATTTCTAAGCATATCAGGAACTATTGAATTACTATATATTTCTAAAGCAAATACTTTTTTGTCATAATGGTTAATCTCATCTATAGTATGTATCAAACGAATTAGGCTTTCATCTCTTCCATAATACAGATTACCTGCATATACGATCCTTATGAGGTCACCAACACTATCCTTAACTTGAGTTAATGACAAATCGCAACCTTTTCTCAATAGTTTAAATGGCTTCTTAAATTTTTGCTGGTATTCGGTACATAACGTTGGAGTAATTCCATAATAACAAGAAGATAAATCAATACACTTTTGTAAATACTTTTGTCCTAATTTCCAGTGAATGTTGTGAAATAGGCCCTTCTTGGTTTTTACTGTAACATCATCGGCAAAGAATAGCACAATTTTGGCGTTATTTATCCATTTTATAGAATTTAAAATCATATACAATCGCACAAAATTTGTTGCGAATGAAAAAACTATATCTGGATTTTCATTTTTAACAAAATTAATATATTTTTTATTATACCACTTTTTCGACAGCCAAGCCCAATCAATCATTAAATTTATAATTCCTAGATTAAAAATTTTTTTAATCTTAACAACACTCTTTTCAAATCGAATAGCTTTTTTCCCATAATGCATTTTATTGCTCTCATAGTAAAAATATTCATATCCAATTCTTTCAGGCATAAAGTAGTTTTTTATGATTTCTATTTCAGGAATAGAAAAATAATGCGAACATAATCCATTATTCGGGGGCGTTTTTCTTGAATACAAATAAGATAAAGTATTTCCATCCCAACCAGAAAAAAAATTTGTTAACGTATTACCAAGAGAATTTGTATCATCCCAAGAATTATTTCCAATTAGTAAAATCTTCATATGATTCATTCCAAAAAAAATATTCTTTACTCTTCATATAAACACTTGATCCAAAATGAAATTCATAGCTTTTAGATAAGTAATTGTTTATACATTCACAATATGCATTTATGATTATTGATATCTCTTTGAAATATCATTTTTAATTGCACTAGTCGAAACCTCAGGAGTTCTAGATAAATAGACAACTTCACAGTACTGTTTTAAATAATCGAATTTTCCTCTCCAATCATCACCCATAACAAATATATCTATTTTAAATTCATTTATATCTGCTTCTTTTTGTTCCCAACAAGTCTCTGGAATAACTAAATCTACGAATCTAATTGACTCAAGCAGCTTCTTTCTTTCTTCAAAAGGAAAATAACACTCTTTGCCTTTAATTCTGTTAAATTCATTAGTTGATAAAGCAACTACCAAATAATCGCCTAATGACTTTGCTCTCTTTAATAAATTTATATGTCCATAATGTAATAAATCAAAAGTTCCGTAAGTAATTATTTTCTTCATAATAAACCTTAATTTTTAGAAATGAGGTTTTTAAGCCTTTCAATCGTTATTTCTACAGCATGCCCAGAAAATGGAGCAAACTGTTCTCTAAACTTTTTTGTTTTTTCTCTATACCTTTCAAAGTTTAAACTTTTTATCTCTTCTAAAAGAGTATCTTCACATATGTTTATATTACAAGGTAATACTTTATTCAAATCTAGATACAACCCTCTTTTTGTTTCATATTCTTTTAAATCATATGCAAAATTCAACATAGGTTTTTCTGTAATTGCATAATCAAAATAAATACTCGAATAATCAGATATTAGTATATCCGAGATTGCAATAAGGTCATTCAATCTCGGATATTGAGAAACATTATAAATAAAACTATTTATTTGAATACCCATAATATTAACAATTTCATAATGAGCTCTAAATAAAAGGACATAATCAGACTCAAGTTCTCTTTTCCATTTACTGAAATCTACTGGGGGTTTAATGTAACACGCATTAAGACTATCTCTATCATATTCTCTGAAAGTAGGAGCATACAGAAGAATTTTCTTCCCTTTTGGGATTCTTAACTCTTCTTTAATCTTATCAATGTCATTTTCAGAATATTTTAGTAATGCGTCATTTCTTGGTAAATCGCTAATAATAATATTATCTGGCAATGTGTGGAACAGTCTAACAAAAATATCTCTATCATACTGACTTTGAGCACAATACAAAGAAATTCCCGATTGCCTTCTACGTTTAACAGAATAGCTTTGGTTGTTTTTTATATCATCACCCATTTTCTTCAATGGGGTTCCATGCCAAGTATTAATTTCAATAGTTTTAGATCTTTTTAAATCTAGCCCTCTTTCTATACTTGAATTAGTAATCCAAATATGTGAAGACATCGCAGTTATATAATAGGAAAGCGTATCAATTTTAATTTTCTTCGTAGTCAGCTCTTTATATTTTTTAGGATCTGAAAAAGCCCATATCAGGGTAAAATCCTTAAAGAATGTATCTCTAACCATTTCTTGGAATAAACTCATAGGACTATCATCAAATTTCTGACCACCAAATGATACAAATAATATTTGCTTTTGCCTGATCGGTATAAACGGTTTTATAATTACAACTATAAAATTCCCGAATAAACGATAGAGAAACAATAAAGATTTATTATATTTAACGAATGAGATTAATTTTTTATTCATAAATTTCCCATTAAAAACTTAGCTCGCAAACTATTACCATTACAGTCACCAAAATAACTGATTCAAATATTCTCTGAATAAATCTCATCCATCCTCTCCAGCACCCTATCATCAGAAAACTCAATTATTCGTTCTTTATTATATTGAACAAACTCTTTTGACTTTTCTTGATTGCTAATTATCTTTTTAATTGCAGAAGCGAATCCGTAAATATCATTCGGCTCTACCAAATATCCGCCTTTTTCTTCAAGTATAAGATCCGTATTTCCTCTTATCTTCGAACAAATCACTGGTAATCCCGAAATCATAGCTTCCATGAACGCAACCGGAAGCCCTTCATGAAAAGACGGTAAAACAAATAAATCCGATACTTTTAATATTTCTGGAATATCAGTTCGATACCCTAATAATTTAACCTGTGTATCCAATTCTAGTTTTTCTACTAAAGAATCGAGCCTATCTTTCAAAGGTCCACGACCACAAATAATATATGTAATTTTCGGGTTATTAACTTTCTTGAGTGCTTTGATTACAGCACTGTGGTTTTTTCGTCTAATTAGTTCTCCAACCGAAACCATCACATAAGCATCTTTAGAGATTCCTAACTCAACACGTTTTTTCTCTTTATCAACTGCTACATTTTGGAATTTGTTGATATCAATACCAACACCTGGAACATATTCAATCTGTCTTGCCTTGAATTTACGTTTTGCTCTCTCATAATCCTCTTGATTAATAGTAATCAACACATCAGTGTGCTTTGATAGATATTTCTCAACAGGGTAATAGAGCAACCAGTTCTTTAATGGAGCGCCTTTGTAGAAGTGAAAGCCATGGGCAGTATAGATTACTTTAACCTTTGGTATATTCTTAATTGCAAGTCGAGTTACTGCAGCAGCTACAGGAGTATGAACATGTATAATATCGAATTTCTCTCGAATTATGAGAGCTTTTATTTCTTTATACGCTCTCATATTTGAAAGATCCAAAGGAGACCTGCTAAAATCAATCTGGAATACCCTACATCCACGATCAAGAAGTGATTGATTAATCGGCTTATTCACATTACATGCAAAATCTACAGAATGACCTTGATCTATAAGCATATTTACATGTGAAATAAAGAAATTTGTTGTGCCAGAAACTGTAGTCACATATAGTATTTTCATATTCTCCTCAGTATCAGTCGATCTTTCATCAAGCTATTTGATAATAGTGGTTGTTGGTCGCAAGAAGATAGGCAATGCTATACTAATTATTTCAGTATCTAGAATTCTAAGAAAACTAGACTAACCCAATCTATGGAATTGCATGGCTCTCACCCTCTCAGCGATTACGAATCATTCCCATGCCTTTCAGATCTCTGGATCCTTCAATCCTTTCCCTGAATGATGAACCCAGTTGATTCAACTTTGCCAATTATGCTGCCTTGCTCTATAGCAGTTGCTTTTGTATTGGCATGGATGATAGCTGTATGAGAACCATTTCTCTTACCATCCAAACCCCCATGAATAGTAGAGACTAGATGATGTTCTCTTAGGGCTATGGAACATCTCATATCATTGATACAGGTTAAAACTATTTCGTGCTCTATGAGATTTCCAGAACTTATGGATAGTGATGAGGGAAAAGCCTTTCCCTACGCGCCTATTGGCTCTTCAGCTCTTTTTCTCTTTCCCCCATACTGTCCTGCAAGGAAGAGCTGGCCAATGCGGTGCTACCCTTTCTTTTAACCCATTCCTTTCCCAATAATGATATTGTCTACTATCTTTGGTATATTCTGATTCCAACCGCTTAAATCAATTTCCTTTTCTAAAGACCTTTCACTCACAAATTGCTGAATATCTTGGGTAATACGCCAGTACTTCCTAAACTGTGCCTCTATTGTCCCATCTGCAGTCCCCCCATAAATTTGAAGAGTAAATTTCCTGTCCATTGGAATTAATAAATTCGGACATAAAAAGTGAAGGGTCTTAGACATAGCAACAAACCTTGACTTTTGCGTTTCAGGTACAACTGAAAGATTGTTGAACAAATATGTTATATCATCTTTTACATTAGCCAAGCCAACAGATTCAATTCGTTGATATGACAATTTTCGAATTCTATCCTCATGTTTTCTGATTGAATCTTTAAACTGTTTATAACCTACAAGACAAGCCCCTCTTGAATTCATATTCCAAGCATGCAATGTGATATACATCAACTCTATGTATTTATCAGAAAGAAACGCTTCATTTCCCAACTGACAGAGATTAATATATATGTATTTCCCGGGGTCATAATTTCTATATGTACGATTCATTAACTCGAGATAGCTGTTTACACTGGGCCCAATATAAGCTTGTAATCTACTCATCTGCATTGATGTTGTTTCCATCTAATACTCTCAATAATATAATACAATTCTTTTTGTCTCTAAGCTCTATATTTTGGAAAGTAATCATTATCAGAGACTCTTTCCCTCATATTTACTAACTTGTCATAAGTATCATAATTGAAGATTTTCTTTCCAATAAAAAACTTATTCAGGTTTTCACCTCGATAGAAAGCTTTCTTAAACTTGAACAAGCTATCTTCATTACTCCCAACTCCTCCACCAAGATAAAAAGTCTTGCATCCATTAGCACAACCCCAGAGGGCTGCTTCATACAAGAGAAGATTTGTTGCTGCTACGCTTGAATATTCCTTTAGAGAGCCTGACAGATGGTAGTTCATTCTACCATTTGACATCAGGATGATTGAGGCAGCGATTATCTTTCCAGAATACTCAGCATAGAATACTTGAGAATTTTGAGGGAGATCTTCTAAAATACTTTTATAGAAATCACTACCAAAATAGTAATACTCATCAGCATTATCCTTATCCATCGTAGAATTATAAATCTCTCGAAATATCTCATAGATTTCTGGATAATTCCCATGATAGATTTTTATATCGTTCTTTTTTGCTTTCCTAATTACATTACGATTCTTACTAGTAAGATTAGCCCAAATTACTTCAGGAGAAGCAAGATCGAGCGCTACTGTTTTCCCTAAAGTGACAATATCATAATACTCAGTTACTTCAATATGATTCTCTAGTACAGGATGAAAACGTATGAATTCACTGACAATCCCGTTCTCTCGACACCATTGCTCATACTCAATAAAAAGTTGAGCTGTTTCCTCTCCTTCGATAAGCCATCCACCATAACCATATGGTGAAGAAAAATCAAAATATATATTGGGGGTAAGCTTATTTTTGAAGAGAGGATCCAGAGCCACATCACGCTTCATTACGACATTGATACCTCGCGTTTCATTGTTCTGAAAATAGAACAGTAAGGGATCCCCGTCACCATGAATCTGGAAAGCCTTTACATACCCACTCAACCAATATACATCATAGTTGTTAAATGAACGTACCACAGAATCCCACTCTATGGACTGATTCAATGCATACACTGTTAGCATTCAGTTCCCCTGAATGCTTCTAGACTAATCCATAGATTCCTACTTATGGTAAAATTTTTTAGATTCATATCAACCATAATCAATTACTAAGAACAACCAACTACGTACTTCTTAGTGTCTTGACTCATAACTCCTTAGTAATTCAATTTGCCTCTTCATCTCGTCTTCCCCATACCTTTGATCGCATATTAATGATAACTCAGATGAATAGATTTGTTGGTTTTCTGTCGTAATTGAATGCAATGGAGAAAGTGACCAGTGAATTGGGCAATAGACAGAGTTTTCAATCAGATACTTCCGAAGAGCATCTCTCTTATCATTTTTCACTAATACCGGAATAAAAAGGGGAACATCATGTGTTTCAATCTTAGGAAAGATTGGTTCTACTATATGCAATGAGTTCAATCCCTGCAGAAGTAACTCTGCATTTCTTCTTCGGATTGAAACAGATTGAAAAAGTGTTGCTGCTTCAGAAATCGATTTTTCATCTGCGGCATAATCAACATAGTCTTGTTCTAGCAAATCTTCAGCCTCAGAAAAGATATCAAGAAATTCAGATTTCTCTATAGACTTCCCCTCAATGTAATCAGTTTTAAGTTCATATCCTCTCTTTCTGAGAGATATATATAAGTTGTGATGTCGCTTACTAGTCTCACTCCATTCGCCAATTTTCTTACTGGCAACACTAGCTCCAGCTACAGCACCCCATTTACGAAAACTAGCGAATAGGTAGTCAGAACTTTGTAGTTTCTCGGCATAGTCGGAAGAAAATAAAGCATGAGTCATATCCCGAACTACAATTGCACTCTTCGGCAATTCTTTTTCGACAGTAGAAAACCCAAAATAGTCTATAACTAATATGACATCGCATACCTTTCTAGGATCAATTAATTGCTGCAATGAACCATCTCTGAAAACAACTGGATAAAAATCAACAGACACACCCTGTTGAAAAAAAGGATCTATCATTGTGTGACAACAATAAGAAGGAAGACATGCTGTTAATGGTCTAGAGCTGCATAATGATTCCTTAATTTCTTTAATAATTGCGTATAGAGCTGTTCTACCAGAAAGAAAAAACTGCTTTTCTCCTGGCCAGTCATCAGTGGGTAGAAATCGTTGTTTAATTGGCACCAGCGAATCAGTTCGCCAGAACTCACTCCCAATTTCTTTAATCACAAACCATTCCCTTTTGTCCACTAACGCTAAATAGTAGTTATACTAGATTAGATAACTCACTACTCTACAATGGTATATTCCCATGCTTCTTCTTAAGAATCTGTTGTTCCTTTCTCTGCAGTTGCATCAGTGATTGGATTATCACCTGTCTCGTCTGCTCAGGCTCAATGATCTCATCAATGATACCACTCTCTGCAGCTATGGTCGGATTCACAAACGTATCTGCATACTCCTTCTGAAGCTTCTCAATCAGCTCTTTTGGATTGGGAGCATTCTGCAATTCATTCTTGAACAGTATTTCCACTGCCCCTTCCGCTCCCATGACTGCAATCTCCCCGGTATCCCAGGAATAGACAAAGTCCGATCCGAGATGTTTGGAACACATTGCAATATAGGCTCCACCATAGGCCTTGCGAAGGATGATGGTGATCTTGGGAACTGTGGACTCTGCATATGCGAACAACAGTTTCGCCCCATGTCTGATAATACCTTTTCTTTCCTGTTCCAACCCGGGCAGGAAACCCGGAACATCAACGAAGGTGAGAAGAGGAATATTGAATGCATCACAGAACCGGATGAACCGGCTCGCCTTATCGCTGGCATCACAATCCAGGACCCCTGCAAGAATCTTAGTTTGATTGGCAACAATCCCAACGGTTGCTCCCGAAATGGTCGCAAATCCAATCACCAAGTTCTTCGCGAATTCTTCGGAAATCTCCAAGAATGATTTCTCATCCAGTACTGCTTTCAGGATTTCTCTGACATCATAGGACAACTTAGGGTTTCGGGGAATCTTGGGAAATACTGACGGTTCAATTTGTTGTCCAGTACCCAGTTTGATTGATGATCTCTCTTGATCCCAGCACTGTGGCAGATAAGCAAGAAGGCTTCTTACTTTCTCAAAGCATTGTTCTTCATCCGGGTTCCTGAAATGGCACACACCGCTGACAGTAGCATGCATTACTGAGCCACCCAAGACCTCCTTATCGATGTCTTGATACAGTACCTTCTTTACTACATTAGGACCGGTCACAAACATATGGCTGATCGAATCAACCATAAAGACAAAGTCCGTTATCCCAGGAGAATAGACGGCACCGCCTGCACAAGGACCAACGATTACAGAAATCTGAGGTATGTACCCCGAGGCCAGGGTGTTCAGCCTAAAGATGTCGCCATAGCCTGCAAGGGAGTGAATACCTTCCTGAATACGAGCCCCACCGCTGTCATTAATGCCGATGACAGGGCATTTGCTGTCAATCGCTAATTGAAGAATCCGGGCAATCTTTTTCCCATGCATCTCACCGAGTGTCCCGCCCATTACCGTGAAATCCTGCGAGTACATCGCTACCGGCCTTCCATGTATCCTCCCAAACCCAGTTATGACACCGTCGTATGGAAGTTCTTTCTTATCCATTCCGAAGAGGGTACAAGAATGCTGCACACGTGAGCCTATCTCTTGGAAGGAATCTTTATCGAGAAGCAGGTTAAGCCGCTCGATAGCATGGAGCTTTCCTTTTGAGTGTTGCTTTTCTAGATCATACTCAGTTTTTATCATTTTTTTAATTAGGGTAGAACATCATTACAGACAGCAGATTACAACTGTGAGTAAAAAATTCATGATTGAGAATAATTAGTTAGGTTACATTTATAAATTCATCTTGAGTGATTGACCATTCAACTAAACTAAAGTACTTCCCATTTTTATATATCCTATCACGTAATATCCCATCCTTAATAAAACCACATTTCTCTTTTACTCTCTGTGAAGCAGTATTATATTCAATTATCCTTGAATAGATACAATGTAGATTCAACTGATTAAACCCATATTCAACTAGAGCCTGAGTTGCTTTAGTACCATAACCTTTTCCATGCAGATTTTTATGTGTCGTAATTTTTGAATGAAACTCAGCAGTTCGATTCCGATAGTCAATATTTGTAAGCATAACTAAGCCAATTGAACCATGTTCTTTTGTGTCGATAATTAATCTTAACTCATTTTCATGTTTTTGGATGGAATCAAACCATAGTTTCTGCTTTACTCGGGAAACAGGAAAAGAAGATCCCCCCGTCATGTTTTCAATATCGGGATCATTAATCATATCGCGTAATAAGTCCAAATCCTCTTCTTCTATTGCCCGCAATACGAAATCTTCTTTAATAATAATCATTTATCAGTTTCTCCATTGCAATATCTGTTCACTCTTTCATTTACCGATGTATTCTGTCCTTTCCGGGTTATATGTAGTGACAATGGCCTATTTACTCCTTGTTCAATATCTTTCCGACTAATAACAACTAACATACTATCAATAATCACTTTAATATCAATCAGCAGACAGATATTCTTAATATATTGTAAATCATAACCGAATCTGTCTTCCCACGATATCGCATTTCTACCATTCACTTGTGCAAGTCCCGTCAGTCCTGGTCGGACCGAATGTCGTTTTCTCTCCTCATCTGTGTAATACGGTAAATACTGGACAGCTAGTGGCCTCGGTCCCACAATACTCATATCCCCTTTCAAGATATTCCATAGCTCAGGAAGCTCATCAAGACTTGTAGAACGTAGCATCTTCCCAAACTTAGTGAGTCGCACTTCATCGGGAAGGAGATTGCCTTGTTTATCCTTCTGATCAGTCATAGTCCTAAATTTGTAGAGGGTGAATATCTTCTCATGAAGACCAGGACGTTTCTGCTTGAAAAGGACTGGACTACCAAGTTTGAATCTTACCAAAATAGCAGTAACGAGAAGCACAGGAGAAAGCACGATTAGAGCAAGAAGAGAACAAATAACATCAAATAATCTCTTGAAGTACTTCCTATACATGTTACTTGAAACAACCCTTTACTATGTCGATAACCCTCTCTTGCTCTTCCTCAGTTATCTTCACATCACTCGGCAGACACAATCCCCTTTCAAACACGTCTTTCCCTACGTCGGTGTTGTTGTCCACTGCGACAAAGTCATGTCCTTCGAACACAGGTTGAAGATGCATAGGCTTCCAGATAGGTCTGCTTTCTATGTTCTCTTTCTCCAAAGCTTCTCTTATCTCAGTGGGAGTAACAGAACAGTCTCCATCAATCAGCAAACAAGAAAGCCAGAAGTTGGGCTCACTCTCTTTACTATAGGGATTCATAGAAACAGGCAGATTCTTAAAAGCCTCCTTATAGGTTTCATAGATCTGCTTCTTCTTCTGAATATGGTCATTAAGGTAGACGAGCTGCCCTCTCCCAATACCAGCAACAATATTACTCATACGGTAGTTGTACCCGATCTCACTATGTTGGTAGTGAGGAGCAGGGTCTCTTGCCTGGGTTGCCCAGAACCTTACTTTCTTCACTGCAGCTTCATCATCAGAGAGAAACATACCACCACCACTTGTTGTGATGATTTTGTTTCCATTATACGAGAGAGCACTATATTTCCCAAACGTTCCGGTCTGCTTTCCCTTATACGTGGCACCAAGGCTCTCAGCAGCATCCTCGATCAAAGGGACGTGGTATTGCTCACACAAGGCAAGTATCTCATCCATCTTAGCAGGTGTACCATAAAGATGGGCTATGATGACTGCTTTAGCATGTGGATATTTCTTGAGGGCAATCTCCAAAGCTCGTGGATCCATATTCCAGGTTTCGTATTCGCTATCGACAAAGACCTGTATACCGCCTTCATACGAGACTGGATTGACAGTTGCAGAGAAGGTTAGGTCACTGCAAATGACGATGTCTCCCGGTTTGACACCACAGAGCTTGATGGCAAGGTGTAGAGCGCTGGTTCCACTGACCAGAGCTGCTGCATGTTTCACACCGATATATGCAGCCATCTCCTTTTCGAACTCATCCACATTCTTGCCAAGAGGAGCTACCCAGTTGGTGTCAAAGGCTTCCTGTATGTATTTCATCTCCAAACCATGCATGGTCGGAGATGAGAGATAAATCCTCTTGTTCATTAAAATGTCCTTGTATAACCGAAGGATACAAGCCTCTCGGTCGGAGCCAGTTGGTGCCAGGTTTCCTACCTGGCTCCTCTTCTGGCACCGATATCCTTCGGAAGAGAGCTCCTTCTCAGGAACTCATCACTCCCACCCTATGTTCATAAGTTCCCAACCACCCTTTTCAGCTCTGCGCCAAAATATCAGTGTGGCTAACGTGTTCTCCAGTTTTCTCGACCCAGTTTCAACTCATCCAACCCAATATCCCAAAACCCCTCGATTCCTTGCATATTTATGCAGCTTTCGCGCCCTCAGACCTTATTTCCGTATAACTATCACTTGTCCCATTCTTCAAAACGACTAACCGTCCGCGTCTTAGCAGGTAAAACGCTATATATGGA
>CAZTUL010000048.1:0-17062 GCA_964616275.1 uncultured Spirochaetaceae bacterium
ATGCAGCCGTTTTCTTGGTAATCTCCAAGAGTTTTTTTCTGACTTTCAAACTTTTTCATTTCTCACTTTTTGCATCAATTTTTACTTTCCTAAGAACATCCTGCAGATGACTATTCATGTAGTGACTTGCTTTCTGTGAATCCTTATTGCAGATTGCATTGAACACTTCGTTATGAAAATGGTCACTCTTTTCTTTACCATGATTAGCAACGAAATCTACTAGCCAAATTGTATATAGTGTCTTAATTATTGCAAACAGCTGGTACAGAATTATGTTCTTCGAGGCTTTTGCTACAGCAAGATGAAAATCCATATCACACTTTGCAAACATTTGCTCATTATCGATATTTTTTTGAGCTAATTGTAGATGCTTGTTCATCTCATTAATATCATCTTCATCTGCATTTATAGCTGCAAGAGCAGCAGCTTGAGACTCAACTCCAATTCTGAATTCTGTCAGTGCGATTAAATCTCCAGAAGAATAAAGCAGAACAGGAATCAATGAATTCAAGAAAATACTTACGTTGACATCACGAAGGAAGTATCCTTCTCCTTGTTTCGATTCGATCAGGCCAATAGCTGTCAACCTACTCAATGCGCCTCTGATAGTATTTCTTCCTACATTCAACATCTTCATTAGTTGACTTTCCGAAGGAATTTTCTCTCCTTGCTTGAGTCCAGATGAAGTGATATAGCCGATTATGCTATTGTACGCATCATCACATAGATTGTTTTTAACCAACGGTTTCATTTTTGATCCCTCTTATTTATAAACATTACGATTTAATGATTGATGTCAACAACCTTTGATAAAATTCAGGTAAGTATTTTATAACTTCTTCTATCCTGACCTTATTCTATCAATATTTTTAAGAAGGTACCTCACTTGTAAATGAAAGGTACCTTCGTGGAGTGAATTTTACCTGTATAAGCTTCTAATACCTACCTATAATTGGGAACGTCTTCTTTGTAGACGAGAGAAAGTGGGAGGTACTGCTCTGGTGGAACTTTGAAACCCTGTAGCGCAAGGTACGTTGAATAAATCGAGATTGCTGCCTGGCTCTTCTCATTTTGGGCACCAGTGACAAGAATTTCTCCTGCTTCCAAGGCATCTAGTCCATCATTGTCCACATCAAAAGTCACGTGTATAAATTCTTTATCTCGGCCAACAGCTTTTGCAGCCTCAACAGCTCCCATTGTCATGTCCTTATTAATGGATCCAACTGCATCAATATGGTCATATCGCTGTAGCCAGTTTTCCATCAACCTCATACCTTTTTCGCGGTTAAAATCGGCTGGTTGTGAATCCAGTAAAACTATATCAGGATACTCTAAGAAAGCATCACGATAACCTTCAACTCTCTCTTCCGATGTTGAGTTACCTGGAGTACCCTCAATAAGAAGAACGTTTCCTGCATAGTTGATTGAGGATGCAAGAGTTTGACCAAGATCATATCCAACCTGATAATTATCAACTCCAACCCAAGTTAAGACATCCCCACCATAAGCTTTTGTGTTCGGTGTAGCAACCAGAACTCCGGCTCTGTTAGCCCTCTCAATTGCGGGGACAATAGCCGTTGAATCTGCCGGAGCAATTAGAATTGCATCCACACCGTCGATAATTGCTTGCTCGACTAGCTGAGTCTGCTCTTCAACACTATACGGTGTTTCCGGCCCTATGCATCGAATGTTTACATTGGGTAATGCAGCTGCTGCAGCTTCTGCTCCTTCTATCATACTAAGAAAGAAAGGGAATTGCATACTTTTCACAATAAACACAAATTCATAGACATCCTCAGATTCCTCATGTGCAACAGCGACCTCTTCTTTAGCACAACTTGGCATTAACAGCACAGAAAATACCAATACTAAAATTAAAATTAGTCCTTTTTTCATTACATCTTCTCCTTTTTGATGTTTTTAAATTCTCCTACTGCATTGCTGATCGCAACTTCCGTAGGTATTCGTTCCATACTTGAAGCTCCAACAAATCCGTCGATCTCTGGCAGATACTCTATGAATTTTGCAAAATCTTCGGGTGTGGCAAGAGGACCTCCATGAGTCAACCAAATTATATCGTTGTTAACACTGTTTCCTGCGTCCATGATTCTTTTGGTAAGCTTTGCAGAATCTGCAATTGTGAGAGATTTTGTCGTGCCGATAGTCCCTCCAGTAGTTAAACCAACATGAGAAACGATACAATCTGCTCCGGCTTCAGCCATCATTCTTGATTCTTCGGAATTGAAGACATACACGATAGTGAAAATCCCTTTTTCTTTTGCAACTCTTACCATTTCCACTTCTTTCTCAAATCCAAAACCTGTAAGTTCTAATTGCTCACGGAATTCACCATCAACCATTCCCATTGTTGGAAAGTTATTTATTCCGGAGAAACCCTTTCTCACCAGTTCATCAAGATGGTACTCAATACATTTTGTTACGTCTTGAGCAAAGACTGAGCATATTACTGGAACTTTTTTTACGATCGGAAGCACATGGTGCTCACCTAAACCCATAGATACGTCATTAGCATTTCCGAAAGCGAACCATCCACTTAAAGAACCAATACCATGCATCCTATAGTATCCAGAATTGAATACCATGAGCATATCAGCTCCCCCGCTCTCTAGAGCCTTTGCAGAGATCCCAGATCCCGCCCCTGCCACGATAATGTAGCTGCCCTTCTGTCTAATCTCTTTCAACTGATTGACTAATTCTTCTCTGGTGTATTGTTTCATTATACTCCTTCCTTCTCCTTCTACTCTTTAGTACTTATTAATCAGATCCATTAACAGATCTGCTGCTAACTCTCCAAACCCTGAGTCGTACATATGCCTAGCATCTTCGATTATCTCGACCGGGGTGTCTTTTAGTCCTTCTCGTAGTGTCCTAAATAATTCTTCATTGACTTCGGGGTTGTAAAATATTTCTCCTGGTTTGTCGATTGAAGAGAGTCCTCCTTTTGGAATAAGAATTTTTACCTGTGGCCCTGCTTGCTTCAACTTCTCACAGATAAATTTCCCAATTTGAACATTCTCTTCTTTGTTTGTTCTCATCGTCGTCATTGTTGGATTATGGAAATTTAAGACTCTACCTTCCTTAAATTTTTCAGGGATATCATCTAATGGAGGTAGAACAATAGTATCAGCAGCTCCTGGAACCAGTACTAAGGGTATTTTCATCTGTATAGCAGCTTCGAGTCTATTAGGTCCGGCATCGTGAAGACCTCCAACAAGATGTGCCCCAATTTCAGCTATAGTCATATCTAAGCAAGCTGTAATAATTTGAGCATTTATCATTTTTTCCATGGCACTCCCACCTGCTCCGGATGCATGGAAAATCATTGGTTCATAATTACTGTCGATCAGATGTTGTTTCGCATTCTCAACACATTTCGTCGTGGTGCCATACATTGTTAACCCAATTTTCCTTGGCTGCTTTGTATTAAAGCCTTCCTCCAGAATTCTGAATGAATCTGCATACCATCTCGCACCTGAGACAGAGAGGTAGGCAAGCCTCTGATAGGTCATTTTTGAGAAACTATTTACTCCAGAAATATCTGTTACAGAAGGCATCATAGAAATATCACTATCTTGCACATACCATCGTGTATTGCCAGAAGCTAAGGTCGAAAGCATTAATTTTGGGACACCGTATGGTAAGGATCGCATGGCTTGAGTTATAATCTGGGTGCCTCCTGCTCCTCCAAGACCCACTACAGCATGAAGCTTTTTCTCAAAGAACGAAATTCTAATATAGTTCTCAAGGATTTCGGATATTATCTTTACAGCCTCACCTCTTGAAAAATCGGATAGGGATTTACCCTCATATTTTGTTCCTCTACAGAGATCAGAAACAGAAATATCTGGTTTCTCAAGTGGCTTAGCTCCAACTCCTACATCAATCGTAATGCATTCTGCTCCAAGCGTTTGAATCTCCTTCTTAATAAAAAGCGCGTCTTCACCTTTAGTGTCAAAAGTTGCTATAAAATATATAGTGGGCTTCAAAACTTCTTCTCCTTTATGTCCTTAATTATTTGTTGAATCAATTTTTTGATCTGTAACAAGCATTTTCTTTTCAAGAAGGAATGTATTCAGGTAGACCGTGAAAATTATTATCAGTCCCATCACCAAAGTCTGTAGTTCCGATGGCAACTGAATACTATTCATACCATTTTGTATCGTTGTCATTATTATCGCACCGCCAACAATTCCCCAAACGTTTCCAAAACCACCAGTCATCACGAATCCACCAAGCAATGCTACAGTGATTGCCTCAAAATGCGTTCGTATTGCCATTCCAGGTTCACAAGCATTCAAACGTGCTACGTAAAGCAGTCCAGCGAACGATGCAAGGAAAGAACTGATAATTTGCGTAATAATTCTTATTCTGTCTGTTGGAACTCCCGACGCCTTTGCTGCAATAGAATTTGAACCTGTGAAATATATTTTCCTTCCAAAAGTTGTTTTCTTGAGAATTACATACGCAATAACTACCAATAAGAAAGAAATAATCATAGGCGTTGTAATTACAAACCCATTGATATTTATCAATCGTCCCATTGCTATCCATCTAAAACTTTCATTTAGTCGATAAATCACTGTCTTCCCAAGAAATACCCATGCAAACCCTCTACAGATATACATTGTAGCAAACGTGGCGATGAATGCAGGTATCTTCAATTTTGTAATCAATAACCCATTAACTAATCCTATGAATGCTCCCAGAATAAGAATCAACGAAATGGGCAGGATGAGAGGAACATCTGCTGATTGTTGCAACATCCTTCCAAAAAGGACAGTTGTCACAGCCATTACAGATCCAATAGACAGATTAACATCACCAGTCAACAGGGCAATTCCTTGCGCAACACCAACAACGATGAGGAAGCTTGCCTGATTAGTAATCACTGAAAGATTCGTAAGCTTGAGATAATTATTGCCAAATGCTATCCAATTGTAGATGGCAAAGACTCCAAGAACCAAGACAAGCATTACAGGAATCGAAGAGCTGTACAGGCTTCGTTTAAGATTATTATTATAAAATTTTTTTGTTAGATTATTATTGCCCATAACCTCTCCTGATCAATAATTTCTTTACAAAATCGATTACTTTTTCCTCGTACATATGAATCGTTTCATTCAACCACATTCCTAGAATTAAGACTCCACCAATAACAATCATCACTACTGATGTATCAATTCCAGCTAGACTTAGTGAACTTCTTACGGAATAGAGTGCAAGTGCTCCAAGGATTGTACCGAAAAGAGAACCTTTACCACCTCTCAACGTGTTTCCCCCAAGAACAGCTGCAACGACTGCCTGGAATTCCAACCCTTCACCTGTCGTTGGTTGCAGGCTATTAGTCCTGATTAGAACCAGCATTGCTGCAATTGCGGATAGAAACCCAGAAGTTGCAAAAATACCAATTTTCCAGATATGCGTTCTAATACCAGATAGTCTCGCAATTTCTTCGTTTTCACCGATTGAAAAGACTCTGCTTTTAAGTGAAGTTCGATTAAAAAGTATTATCACTATTGTAACGACAACCACTGTGATAAGTACTAAATATGAAATAGTAAGAACTTGACTAGCTCTATTACCGAACTCAATTCTTAATATATTATCACCTAAGATCGAGATTAAATTATTTTTTGGTGACGATTCCCAATAGACTGTCCTTCTCTCAGAGAGGACGTTCGCGATACTCTGGGCAACACCCATCATTGCAAAAGTAGTGATGAATGAAGGCATTCTCAATTTTGTTATTAGGATGCCATTAACTACCCCAAAAAGTGTCCCTGCTACTATACCTATCAAGATTGCCAGCCCTGCATGCATATTCATTCGAAGTAATGTAGCCATTATCACCCCGGTCATCGATAAGATTCCCCCAATAGAGAGATCGATACACCCAATCATCAACACCAAGGACATACCAAAGCTCAATAACATTAAGATTGAAGATTGCAGTATCAGATTTGACAGATTACCAGGAGAGAAGAATCGTGGAACCGAGATTGAAGCAGTAATAAAGACTACTAGAAAAACATAGAGCGAATTGGGGAGATTGCTGAGTCTGAATTGATTTAGTTTATGTTTCATTTTCGATTAGTTCTCCTTCTACATGCGAGAAAGCCAGTTCCAGAATTTTCTCTTGAGAGATTGCAGATTTGTCCAACTCTCCAGCCAGAATTCCATTTGACATCACATAGACACGATCACTCATACCAATAACTTCAGAAAGATCTGAAGATATCATTAGAATTGCGGCACCTGCGTTGGATAGTTCATCCATTAGAGCATATATGCCGGCTTTAGCCGCTACATCGATTCCTCGAGTTGGTTCATCGAAAATAAAGACTTTGGAATTTGTGAGAAGCCATTTTGCAATCACGACTTTTTGTTGGTTTCCTCCACTGAGAAATCTAGTGAGTTTATAGATAGATGGAGTTGCAATGTTCAGTTTCTTAACATAGGAAGTAACTTCACTTATTTCTTTCTGTCTATTAATTAAGAATTTTGGAAATAGCTTATCAATTCCTGCAATCGAAACATTCTCTTGAATATCCATCGACAATGCTAAGCCTTGTTCCTTTCTATCCTCAGGGAGATAACTTAAACCTACTCTTCCGGCTTGCTGAGGGCTGTTCTTCCGCAATTTTTTCCCGAGAACGGTAACCTTCCCTTCCTTGTAGCCATCAATTCCAAAAATTGCTTTAGCCAGTTCACTTCTTCCTGCACCCACCAAGCCGGACATACCAACGATCTCTCCACTCCGAATTGAGATAGAAATATTTTTGAATCTGTCGGCTGTAAGTCCTTCTACGCTCAGGAGCGTTTCTCCAGTCCTTCTTTGAGATCTCGGGTAAATGTCTGAGATTTCCCTTCCGGCAATTCTTTCTATGAGTTCATTAGTATTTATCTCATGTATCGCATTCGTCGAAATCTTCTTCCCATCTCGGAGTATCGTCACTCTATCGCCGATTTGGAATAATTCTTCCAGACGATGCGAGATATAGAACATTCCAACACCTGAATCTTTCAGACGCTTGATAATAGTAAAAAGCTCATCTATCTCGGTACTCGTTAATGAACTTGTTGGTTCATCAAAAACTAAAACCTTAGCCTTAGCAGAAAGAGCTTTAGCAATTTCGATCATCTGTCTCGCTGCAATTGTCAGTCGCCTCACTGGTATATTAGGACTAATATCTATGTTTAACGTTTTCAACAGTTCAACGGTTTTTTCATACATCCATTTTTTATCAAGAAATAGCTGACCTTTAGTTCGTATTTCATGTCCAAGAAATATGTTCTCCATCACTGTCAGTTCAGGAATCAAATTGAGCTCTTGATAAATCATTCGAATACCAAGTTGTTCAGCATATTTTGGTTCATTCTTTACTATTTCATTTCCCTCAAAAATTATTCTTCCTGAATCACTTTGATATGCACCAGACAAAATTTTCATGAGAGTAGATTTGCCAGCTCCATTTTCTCCTATCAGAACATGGACCTCACCAGCTAACAAATCAACACTTACATCGTCTAATGCTCTTACTCCGGGGAATGATTTTACAATTGAGTCAAATTCTAATAATTTTTCCATAAAATAAAATCCCTATTACAGGCTGACACCAAGCACTTAACACTTGTCCCATAACCTATATCCTTAAACAAAGCCTACCACACAATTTTGATAAGTCAATACAAACTTCGATAATCTTTTACAGACGCGAACTGTCAAACTTATATCACGTTTCCAGACATAGGTGAGCAGTGTATTCTGGATAAGACAGTATCTGGAAACCTGTGGCAGTACAGGACGTTATGTTTGCCACATAGTGATTATGGAAAATTAATTGTATCAGACTGGCTATAAATGTATCGAGGCAGCAGAAGTACTTAAGACTCATGAGAGCTTGTCCCCTACTCCATTTCAAGGGCTCATTTCTTGGACCCAAACTCTGCTTGCCTAGAATACTGGAATTAAACAAGTGAATAGGAATAACGTGCAATCTACTGTACAAGCAACACTTCTATAAGGAGAAGACTCTTCTGAGCACACCACGGGACCTGGTAGTATTATTGCTGAAACTAACACCTTTCTTTGTAATCACCTACCGCATGATCGTGGGGAGGTTCATATACGATTACACGTCTACGTATTGAAATCATGGATGCGAACTGTACGAATATTTCACACCGTCGCTTTTGTCGCACCGGTGGTTATACCACCATCTACCAATAAGATTTGGCCTGTGATGTACTCGGATTCCTTGGATGCTAGGAATACGACACTCCCATCAAGATCATGCGGCTGTCCTGGACGACCAACGGGAATCCTATCCACGATGTAGGCCAACCATTCGGGATTATCGTATAATTTCTGTGTCTGGGCAGTCTTGAACCATCCTGGAGCGAGACAGTTGACCGTAATACCATCCTTACCGAATTCATCGGCCATCGCCCTTGTCATTTGTAGAACGCCACCACGACTCGCGGAATAAGGGACGACACCGGCATACCCAAATACAGATGTGACCGAACCGATATTGATAATCCTGCCATAACCCTGTTTCATCATATATGGTACGACAGCCTTTGTCATGAAGAATGGTCCTCGCAAGTTGGTCTCTATAATGGTGTTCCAATCATCCCAAGAAACATCCAAGACCGAATTCCTGATATTGCAGCCAGCATTATTCACCAAAATCTCGACTGGACGATTCCGGTCAGCTAGGACTTGGGAGAATTTGTCAATGCTCTCCTCTCTACGTACATCGAGTTCTACTGCAATCGGCTCAACGCCACCGGCTTCAACAATCTTATTGATTGTATCATTGCAATCTTCTCTTTTCCTTGCGGTGAGTATCAATTCAGCACCTGCATTCGCTAACGCCAAAGCCATGAATTGGCCTAACCCTCGGCTGCTTCCAGTAACTATCGCGGCCTGTCCAGTAAGATCAAAATAAGTGTTACGCATACTATACTCCTAATTAGCTTATCGCTTTGGTAATCTATGGATGGAGAACGACCTTGATAAGCTGTGGCTCTCCCTTTATCAATCGTTCAAACAATTGGGGAGCCTCTTCAAGTGTTCCAGTCTCAGAGATTATGAGCTCCAATGGAATTTTCCCCGAATCCAACAATGCTAAAGCTGCTGGGAACTCTTCCCTAATCGCGCAGCTACCCTGAATTCGAATCTGCCCTGCCACAATCCGTTGCAGTGGAATATTCACCTGCTTGGAAAGATTACCGATAACCGTAACCGTTCCTCCACGTCGGACTGACGCTATTCCATCTTGAATACTCCTTTCATGCCCTACTGCTTCAAGTATGGCATCGGCTCCTCGACCTTCTGTGAGACTTGAACAAGCTTCAACAAGCGATGTTTCGGTAGGGTTTACAGTATGGGTCGCTCCACAAGATCGGGCCAATTCGAGACGTTTCTCAGAAATATCGGAAACCACGATATTTGCACAACCCGAATTCACTAGCGATGCGACAACCATAAGACCGATCACCCCTGCCCCAATCACCGCAATGGTATCTCCCTGTGCAACGGGTGTAAGTGATACGGCATGCATAGCAACAGCCAGAGGTTCAGTTATCGCAGCAGCGTCGAATGAAAGAGTATCGGGCAATCTATAGAGAATATGCTGTGGGATAGCCACATACTCGGCGAATGTTCCATGTTGACGGTATTCGTCACAGGAGACACCCAGAACTCTTCTACCGTCACTCAAGTTGTACCACCCCCTACGGGTAAACCAGTCATCCAGTCGAAAAATCGTAGAATCGAATGTAACTCGATCTCCGACCTTCCAACCTGTGACACCGTCACCTATTTCGGCAATCTCTCCTGATGCTTCATGCCCCATGATAATTGGTGGAATCCGTCGGCCTGTAGAGCCATTCACGCCATGGGCATCACTTCCACAGATAGCGCTACTTCTTATCCTTACCAAGACTTCCCCTGCTTGAGCAGAAGGTTTTAAGACATCTTCCACGACCAGATTATTATATTGCTCAAGTACCAATGCTTTCATTATACAACTCCTATTATTCTATGATTTACTAGGAAAGAGAATCTATTTCCATCCAAGAACTCCATCACGCTCAGCGCTGAACGCATCCGCAAGTCAATCCTACCGTTGTCGGAACCCGATTCCACATGAGGACTGACTTCAATGTTCAACCTTTAAGGGAAAGAACAAGATACTGCCATAGCTCACGCCTTTCGTTTCTCCCTTATGTTCCATCTTGGCTACCTGAACTTCAAGGTAACGGGTTGCGATAACTATGATTATTCCTGACATGGTCCGCACCAATCTCTTTTTATGATTGGTGAAGTATAAAAGGAGACAACGTTGCTGTCAATTAAAAAAACGTCATCTGATATTTCAGTTGATCAATTGCTCTTTATCAATAAAACAGGTCTTCACCACAGGATCCGCTAGTCCGGAAGCTTCTTGAAGAGACCTCCATTGATTATGTGATGATAACTCATCGCCAAGTGTGATTCGACCAATCCCACGACATCCGCAGAGTGCATCTCAAGATAGTTTACGATTCCCCTATGAACTTCAATAGTGTTAAAGGTGGAGTACTCAAGTCCTACCTCATATCGAAATCTCATACTCAGATTCATATTGACTTCCCGATAGAATTTTGTGATGAATGAATTATTCGCGAGATTGCAGAATTCCGTATGGAATTTTCTATCTAATTCAATATATTGCAGCTTCTTCTCTCGTAAAACTTCAGATGATTCATCACCGGTTGGCAAGGTCTTAGTCATATTCTCTACTATTTCTTTTAGCATAGACAATTCTTCAACTTCAACAATGGCGTATATGCTTCTAGCGACATGCACTTCGACCATTCTTCTTGCTTCCAAGGATTCCAATACTTCAACTTTACGGGGGGTCCTGACAAGACATGACGATCTTGGTTTTATGATGACCAACCGCTCAGCTTCCAATTGTTTCAACGCATCACGTACAGGCATGGTGCTTACACTCATCTCTGCTGCCAATTGCTTGATATTCAGTTTTTCCCCATATCGAATCGCGCCTTTGATAATCTGGTCGGCTAATATCTGGTATATGTATCCACTCAAACTACCTCTACCCATCTCCACCGATTCCGAATCATGCTTCTCAGAGACTCCATTACTATGTGATTTGTTCGTAATATCCATCCGAAACTCCATGTAATAATCAATTTATTTCATCATTGACACCTCACCAGTCCCATGATAGCCTGAAATATCAGTTTAAGGAGGAAGTGTCATCAATATTTTAAACGCAGATGACATTACTTACAAGGAGGAAATATGAAAATGAAAAAGACGGTTGCAATCCTAGTGCTCTCCATCGTGGTACTCGCATTGATTCCATCAATGCTCTTTGCGGCTGGAAGAACAGAGAAAGCCACCTCTACCCTAAAGGTAGCAAACTACTTCGCTTCCGATCACCCGCTCAACAAGAATCTTGAAGAGGTGTTTAAGAAGACTGTCGAGGCTGAGACCGATATGGTAGTGGAAATCTATCCCGCTAACCAGTTGGGTGCGGAACCCGAATTTACCGAGGGAGTCATGATTGGTAATATCGAAATGGCAGTAACTGGCAATATGTGGGAGATGTACAATGAGGAGATTTCATTCGTTCAGTTGCCCTACATTTTTACCAGCATGGACCACGCTTACGATACAATGAATGGCCCGTTAGGTAAGAAAGTCTATGACGAATTGTTCCGACCTATCGGAATCGAAGTTCTGGGATTCTTTTCTCAAGGAGGACGTGCCCTCTCTAACAATGTCAGACCTATCAATACGCCCGCAGATACTTCAGGTATCACCATGAGGACTTGGCAGGGAACCACCATCATTGAGATTATGGAACGCTTCGGATTCAATGTTACGGTCATGTCAATGGACGAATTGTTCACCGCATTACAGCAGGGTGTCGTCGATGCACAAGACAATCCTATCTCAGCGACATATCACCAGGGTTGGTTTGAAGTCCTTGATTATGTCTCTGTAACAAACCATATCATCTCCCCTAACTATTTCGTAATCAATGCAAAGGTGTTTGACGGTCTGTCTGAAAGTGACAGGGAGGTTGTTGCCCGTGCTGCTGCGTTGACATCAGAAAAGACTCATATGGATATCCTCGGTGACGAACAGAGAATCGTAGACCTAATCCAGGATCAGATGGGCGTTGAGGTGATCTACCCCAATGTTACTCCATTCATGGAAAGGGTTCTTCCTATGATAGACGCTTTCAAGGATAAGTTCCCTGAAGTACGCGCCCTCATAGAAGAAATCCAAGAATCGGGCAAGGCCTATCTCTAAATGATGCATCACAAGACACACAGCCCCCACCTGGGGGTTGTGCGTATGTGTAATAAGGAAGTAACGGATGGAACTGTATTATAGAATCATCGATTGGATTGCGAAAATAGTTGCCAAATTCCTCATTGTTCTGATTGTCTCATTGGTGGTGATCGTTTTCGCTAATATCGTACTCAGATACATGGGAAGCTCAATACGTTGGGCTGACGAAATGGCTCGTCTTCTTTTTGTATGGACCTCATTCTTAGGTATGTATTTTGCCTATAGCCGGAATCTCCACCCTTCATTCACGCTGATCATCAATAAGGTTGGCACGAAGAATCCCAGAAATGGAAAGATTATGCTGGTCGTAATCCATCTCCTGGTTCTGGCATTCCTCGTGATCGTCCTATACGGTGGTATTGTGTATATCAATCTGGCAAAGATCCAGACTACGGCTGTACTTAGGTTGTCGGTTGGCTGGATGTATGCTGCAGCTCCTGTTGCCATGTTCCTCATGATACTGGAGACATTCCGTAAATTTTTCCTTCTTACACGTGCGGACAATGCTCAGTTGTTCCTTGATAAAGATAGCAAACTACAAGCAGGTTTATAATATGGAAACAGTAATATTCTTTTTAGTCGTTCTATTTGTAACCATTTTGATAGGGCTTCCAATTGGATTCGGAGTGGGGATCACTGCTGTATCCGTGATGTTCTTCCTTGATATGAGCAATATCATGATAATCGCGAGGCGATTAATCACCGGAGTTGATATCTACACATTGCTTGCAATCCCATTTTTTATGCTTGCGGGAGAGATTATGAATAAGTCTGGTATCGTAAAAGACTTGTTGCATTTCTCACGCGCACTGGTTGGAAGATTTGTCGGTGGCTTGGCTCATGTGAATGTATTGATGAGTATGCTCTTCGCCGGATTGAGCGGATCATCGGTAGCCGATACCTCGGCGATCGGCTCGATACTCATCCCAATGATGAAGGAAGAGGGATATGATAAACCATTCTCGGTTGCCATTACATGTTCTTCATCGTTGATCGGAGTCATCATTCCACCAAGCATACCGATGATCATCATCGGATCGATCGCCCAGATATCAATTGTCAAGTTGTTCCTTGGTGGAGCCATCCCAGGTATCATCGTAGGATTTGCCCTTATGGGTCTCTCCTATTACTATGCGAAGAAGAGAAACTACCCTGTTGGTGAAAAAATCGGCATTAGAGAATTCCTTGGGGTCACGAAGCATACGATTTGGGCGTTAATTCTTCCTCTCATCATTCTTGGTGGTATTCTAAGCGGTCTGTTCACTGCAACGGAAGCTGGAGCTATCGCAGCTGTATATGCAATGGTCATCGCACGTGTCGTCTATAAGGTTAAATGGAAAGAATATCCGAATATCCTACTTACCGCAGCAATAAATACCGGAATAGTCATGTTGATTTGTGGAACGGCAATGGCTTTGACATGGTATCTTGCTACTGCTCAGGTACCACAAGCCCTTACCAGGTATATGATGGCAGTAACCGAAAACAAGTGGGTATTCTTATTTGTCTTGAACATCATGCTCTTCTTGGTGGGGACTGTGATCGATCTTACCCCATCTTTATTCCTTCTTGTACCCATTCTCCTGCCGGTTAGCACCTACTTTGGAATCGATCCTATTCATTTCGGTGTAATCATGGTTGCGAACCTATCGGTCGGATTGATAACTCCTCCGGTTGGGACAGTCCTCTATGTGGGAACTACGATAGGTGGCATAGAACTACATACACTAGTAAAAGAACTATTACCGATGTATTTCGTTCTCTTCATGACTGTGATGCTGATTACGTACGCACCCCCATTGGTGCTGTGGTTGCCATCGCTCTTCTAATGGTGGTTAATCCGAAAAGTTGGCTAGAAAAATCTATTTTTGGACAGAGGATACAGGATGAAGAAGATTGAATGGGATCGCGATGGCGTAGTGGCAAACATACTTGCACCCATCGATATACCTAAGATGGTGAGGATAAGGCAGATTTTTGATTCAAGCAGGCTAGAACAGATTGAACAAACCGTTGCCTCAGAAATCCGTAAATCTTCCTGTGCCGGTAAAATCATCCAAGGAATGCGTATCGCTGTTGCAATCGGTAGCAGGGGAATCGCGGATATCGACCGTATCGCGAAACAAGTTACCGACTCATTGAAGGAGTTGGGAGCAAAACCATTTATTATTCCAGCTATGGGAAGTCATGGTGGAGCGACCGCTGAAGGTCAGAAGGGAATCCTCGAGAGTTTTGGCATTACCGAAGAGAAAATGGGAGTAAAGATTGAATCCAACATGGATGTTGTTCGTATCGACACACTCCCTGATGGACGAGAGGTGTTCATTTCAAAAAATGCTGCCGAAGCCGATGGGATAGTCTTGATAAACCGTATAAAACCGCATACCGCTTTCCGTGGTACATACGAAAGCGGTCTGGTCAAGATGATGGCAATAGGATTGGGAAACCAAAGTGGAGCGGCCTCATGCCATGCCCGGGGATTCAAGAAGATGGCGGAAAATGTACCCCTCTATGGCCTTTCAGTACTTGAGCACAGTCCTGTTCTATTTGGAATCGCAGTTATCGAAAACGCCTTCCATGAAGTCTATCGTGTCGTAGCTGTCCCTAGAGAGGACATCGAAAAGGATGAACCCCCATTATTGGAAGAGGCGAGATCTAAGATGGCTAAGATCCAGATTGCCGATATCGATGTGTTAATTGTAGACGAGATAGGGAAAAACCATAGTGGTGACGGTATGGATCCGAATGTCACAGGAAGCTATAGCACACCCTATGCAAAAGGACCTCCCTATGTGCTCAGATACGTCGTCCTCGACGCAAGCGAAGAGACCCATGGGAACTCCTTGGGAGTCGGAAGAGCCGACTTCACGACGAAAAGACTCTTTGACAAGACCGATTTCGATTCCATTTACCCTAATTCCCTCACCTCCAAGGTTCCTCTTGTTAGCAAGATGCCGATGGTCCTTCCCTCGGATGCTTTGGCTATCAAAGCAGCTATCATGACATGCGAAACCGAAAATCATGAGGAAGTAAGGGTAGTACGCATACCAAGCTCTTCACATGTGGAAGAGATACTTGTTTCGAAAAACTTGCTTGATGAAGTAAGAAAAAATCCCGACTTGGTTGAATTGAGTCCTCCCGAAGAGATGCTGTTCGATGAGAAAGGGAATCTTTTCTAGTAGACTCTATAAATAAAACTATGTAACTGCTATTTCTCCGTAGCCCGGAAGGGGCGGAGAAGTATAGAATGAATAGTATCATGGAAAGGGACAAACTTGATCAGTTGGCTGAAGAACTGACCAAAAGAGTCACATCAGAGAAAAATCTAAGTGCATCTTTCTTAGCGTTGATGAGAAAGACTCTTGAGAGGACCCTCGAAGCGGAAATGGATATACACCTTGGATACGGGAAGCATTAATCGTCGGGAAGGAACAAGAAAAACCGCCCCAATGAATACAGCCAAAAGAAGTTGAAGACAAAATCCGTTGAATTCGATCTCGAGACTCCTCGAGACAGGGAAAGTAGCTTCGCTCCCCAGATTGTGCAGAAGGGGCAATGAAGTTTCACCAGGGTGGACGATAAAATACTTCTGTTCTATGCGAGGGGACAATCCACTCGGGATATCGCCGAATCATTGAAAAAGCTGTATTAGGTGGACGTATCACATACGCTGATCTCACAAGTCACTGAAGCTGTGGTGGAAGATGTGCGCGAATGGCAAGCTAGGCATCTAGACAGCATTTATCCGAAAGTGTCTCTAGATTGTATTGTGGTGAAAATCCATCAGGAAAAGAGAGTCACTAAGAAATCGATCTACCTTGTTGCATTGGGAATCAATACGGACGGCATGAAGGAACTTTTTGGGCTTGTGGATCAGCGAGAACGAAGGATTGAAGTTCTGGATGTCGATACTCACCGAAATACAGTAGCGAGGGGTGCAGGATATCTTCATAGCCTGTGTGGATGGTCTTGCCGGATTCCCTCGGACAAAAATACAGTTGTGTACGGTCCACATGGTAAGGAACTCGCTGAAGTATGATTCCTACAAGGACAGGAAACAAGTTGCGCGGGATCTGAAACGAATCTATACTCCCCTTCCCTTGGAAGAAGCTGAAGCGGAGTTGGTGGTATTCTCGGAGAAATGGGATGCCAAGTATGGATCGATCAGCAAGATGTAGGAACAGTATTGGGAGAATCTGATTACCGTGGTCGAGTATCCTGATGAAATACGAAAGATGATTTACACCACGAATGCCATTGAATCACTGAACAGTGTTATACGGAAATGGGTCAAGAATCGCAGGATATTTCCCAATGACACTTCGGCGATCAAAATCGTGTACCTGGCTATAAAACAAACCTCGATACGGTGGACCACGCCGGTCCGGGACTGGGGACTGGGGACCGGTCATGAATAGACTTTGGTAGGATATGAGGATAGATTTTCCCATGAGTTAGAAAGCCAGTTACACAGGAGGCTAAACAGACTCAACAGGTGTGCTCCCGACTATGTTTCCCGAAAGAAGCATCTCAATAAAAGAGGTCGCCCACGCAAGCGGACGACCGAAACGGATTTATAGAAAAATAAGGCTTAGAGCTTATATTCCTAAATTCCCGTAAAATTGTAGCTAGAATATTAATAAATCTTTAGAATATTAG
>CAZTUL010000049.1:0-16714 GCA_964616275.1 uncultured Spirochaetaceae bacterium
GGGTAAGCCACGTTACACTTGTATACAATAAGATAAGTAGGGGGTTTTTATGGCCACTGTTGAATTGAAAAACATTTCAAAGGTGTATGATGGAAACGTTAAAGCTGTCGATAACGTAAACATCGAGATCAAAGACAGAGAATTTGTAGTACTTGTTGGGCCTTCCGGTTGTGGAAAATCGACCACACTTCGCATGGTTGCCGGACTTGAGGATATCTCAGACGGTGAATTGTACATCGATGGCAAAATGGTGAACGATGTCCCACCAAAAGATCGCGACATTGCAATGGTATTCCAGAACTATGCTTTGTATCCGCACATGACCGTATACGATAACATGGCATTCGGTCTAAAGATTCGTAAGTTCCCAAAGGAAGAGATTGATCAGCGGGTAAGAGAAGCAGCAAAGATTCTCGACATTGAGCAGCTCTTAGACAGAAAACCAAAAGCACTTTCAGGTGGGCAGCGTCAGCGTGTTGCTGTTGGACGAGCTATTGTTCGTAAACCAAAGGTATTCTTATTTGATGAGCCACTCTCAAACTTGGATGCAAAACTTCGTGTACAAATGCGTGCCGAAATCTCATCGTTGCACAATAGATTAAAAGCAACCATGATTTATGTCACCCATGACCAGGTAGAAGCCCTTACGATGGCCGATAAGATTGTTGTCATGAAATTAGGTATCATACAGCAGATTGGTGGACCACTTGAATTGTACAACGATCCTAATAATAAATTTGTTGCCGGATTTATCGGTTCTCCTCCCATGAATTTCATGACCGTAGACATTGAGGCAGAAGGCAAACAGCTCTTTGCAAATGAAGGCACGTTCCGAGTAAAACTTACAGAGAAGCAAAATACTCTCCTTAAAGATTATGCTGGCAAGAAAGTAACATTTGGTATTCGACCGGAAGATGTAGTATTCTCGGATGATCCAATTGAAGACACCACAATTAATGGTTTAGTGAGTGTTATTGAACCCCTCGGATCAGAAACTCACATTTATGTAATGGCTGGGAAACACCAGTTCATTGGAAAAATTGAACCTCAGATCCAACTCACCGTAGATCAGAAAATCAGCTTGATTCCTAATATGGAAAAGGTAAAATTCTTTGATTATGAGACTGAATTAGCAATTCGTTAATCATATTTATTTTCGTTTGGGCTGTTGCATTAATGCTATGCGACAGCCTTTTTTTCTAGCTTTCCATTGAACTTCCACCATATAATGTGCGAGTGGAGGTAAGAACATGCAGGACTCACGTAAGGCAATTATCGCTTGGTCACTGTATGACTGGGCAAATAGTGCATTTGCCACAACTGTCATGGCTGGTTTCTTTCCTATCTTCTTTAGCTCCTATTGGTCGGCAGCACAAAGTGCCCAACAAAGCACTTTCTACCTTGGGCTGGCAAATTCTCTCGAAGCTGTATTTGTAGCTATTCTTGCTCCCATTTTAGGTTCCATTGCCGATAAAGGAAGTTTTAAGAAACGATTTCTCATCTTTTTTACCTTCCTCGGGTGTGTAATGACTGGAAGCTTATGGTTTGTACAAGCAGGTATGTGGCCACTTGCCGTCATGTTCTACATACTTGCTACCGTAGGTTTCTCAGGTTCTCTCATTTTTTATGATGCACTACTTCCCGCAGTTGCATCCCCAAAAAAGGTGGATTTTGTATCATCACTCGGTTATGGACTTGGCTACATAGGTGGAGGTCTCCTTTTCCTCGTGAACGTACTTATGTATCTTAACCCCTCCTGGTTTGGCTTTGTTGATGAAACAGCTGCAGTAAAAGCCGCATTTGTCACTGTAGCCATATGGTGGACTGTCTTCACCATTCCTATTCTGGTATTTGTGAAAGAACCAATATTTGCTCACGCAAAAAAATCCAGACGTGCTGTTCGAGATGGTTTACGTCAATTTCTCATTACATTCAGAGCACTTAGAGACTTGAAAGTTGTTGGAATCTTCCTGCTTGCTTACTGGTTCTATATTGATGGGGTAGATACAATTATTCGAATGGCAGTTGATTATGGAACTGCCATAGGATTTCCTGCATCGTCATTGATTGTTGCTTTGCTTATTACTCAGTTCGTTGCTTTCCCCTCGGCTATAGCTTACAACGTACTTGGCAAGAAAATTGGGGTGAAACGTGCACTTCTTGTCGCAATAATTGCCTACTGCCTTATTGCTATTCTTGGGTACTTCATGTCAGCTGTCTGGCATTTCTATACCCTTGCTTGCATTATCGGCTTGTTTCAGGGAGGAATTCAAGCACTAAGTCGTAGCTATTATACGCGACTCATACCAACGGAATTCTCTGCTGAATTTTTCGGTTTCTATAACATGCTCGGGAAATTTGCCGCTATTATAGGTCCGATTCTCATAGGTGTTGTGACATTAACTACAGGAAGTAACCGTCTTGGGATTCTTTCTATCATTATACTATTCATCATTGGTGGAATTCTATTACTCAAAGTAGATGAAGAAGAAGGAGCTATCAGTCTAGATTCCTTTAGAACGAGCATGGCTGCAAAAGAACTTGAGAGAATCTCAGATTGAGCATTATGTCACTTTTTAAAAATCTAGCATCGATTCAAATCATACTCCTTGTACCGAGCAACTTTAACTGCTGAAGCAGAGGAAGAATCAAATCTCGCTTCACTACTTATTTTAAGTAAAGTTCTGGCCAATGCTGTTCCTAAAGTCAATTCCCCCATACAGATTATATTTGCATTATTACTTTTAATTGCACGTTCAGCTGAATATGCATCAGAAATTAATGCTGCAACAACACCTTTAACTTTGTTAGCAGCAATGCTCATTCCAATTCCTGTGCCGCACACCAAAAGACCTCGATCATATTCACCGTTTGCTACGGCTTCTCCCACAGCTATTGCAACATTTGCATAAACTGTATCATCACTCCCAAAATCTATGACTTCATGTCCCATATCTTTCAATTCATCAATGAGTAGTGTTTTTAATTTCACTGCATTTGGATCCGATCCTACCGCATATTTCATTCTATAATCTCCTTCTATGATTCATTAAACTGGCTTATAGCTTGAGCCAATTCATGGTGAGTTCTTGCATAATCTTCTAATGGAACTCCTTCTACTACAGATTTCCATCCTTGATGTAAACTAATCGCACCTGCTTTGGGACCTCCTGGATGACCAAAGACTGCTCGGCCAGGAACTATTGCAAAATCGGGATTTTCTCCCATCATACGATACAAAGGTCCAAGAGAACCCGCCCATTGACTTCCTGCAGGAACCGGCAACGAAGATTTGATGGAACCAAGTGGTTCTATACATTGCTCAATATTTGAAAAGACTTCATTCTCCGGCGTTTTCATTCGTGCTCCTAATCCAGCAAATATAATCATGTCACATCCTGATAGTCGCTGTAATTTCGTAATAACTCGCGAGTGAATTCCATAATATGGGGCTTTTGTGAAAGGAGCTATAAAATCAAAATGTGCTACCAATGGGACTTCAGTATGTTTCCTAATCATTCTAACGGCAGAGAGCCCAGTACACATTGCATTAACCATGAGCATATCAGCACCGTTTTTCACCCCGATATCATGTAATTCAAGCATCTTATCAACTTCATCGGTAATATTTGCAAGGTAGACACATCGCTTCCCAGTCTTCTGTTGAGCTTTATCGCGTAACGATCCTAGCACTCGAGTTCTTTCTGCGAACGGCGACCATGCTGTATCACAAAGCATCTCATCATCTTTTGCAATATCAAGTCCTCCCAGCCAACTTTGGTATGCAAGCTCGCCGAAAGGTTCAGGGGCTAGCCCAATATTCGGTTTAATAACCCCCAGAAATAATGGTCGATTATAAACCTCGGTCCACTCTCTTAGTCCTTCAATCCCAAATTTAGGTCCCTCGAACTGTTGAAGGTATCCATCGGGGAAAATTATATCGTGTAATTTAATCGTATAGATTCCTGGGCTGTAGAAAGCGCCTTCTCCAGCTGCAGCAGTTAACAAATTTGGTATCCTAGGACCAAAATTCGCAATCGGATATGCTATCTTTACCCTGACTCCCCAAAGATGTTCCCAAGACTCAATTTGAAAAGGTAATGAAGGTTTACTAGGTTCTCGCTCAATTATGAGATCTATAACTTTTGAACCAAACTCTGGTCTTAAATCCTCATCAACTCCAACACGTTTCCACTGGGCAGTGGATTGTTCTTGACAAAGATGTGCAGCAGATTTAATAGGATCTGTTGCCGATTCAAAATAGTAATCGAGAATTATATATTTTTCATGGTCAAGATTATCCCAGTTTGCGAAGAAAGCGTTATGTTCTTCCATTATATTTCTCCTATCTCTAGATTATTGGTAATATTCCCAGCGAAGGTTCTGGAAAATCATATCTAATCGGTTATTTCCCCATTAGTGCAGATAAAACAGCGATTTGTGCGGCATCTTCAACAAGTTCGGCATCGTGTTCTGCCTGTATTATTGAGTCCGACATACAAAACAGACCATGCCGTCTCTGAATAAATGCCTTTATATTGATGTTTGCAGATAATAATTGGAAGACTTTTGAAGCGAATGCAGAGTTTGCATGATTCTCATCGGCATCGAGTATTGGAACGTTACCAATTTTCATTTCCAAGGGTAATAGAATATTTGGTAGATTTGGAAATAATTGTGCCGCAGTAACAGACCAAGGTGAATGGCTGTGGAAAATTGCTTTTACATCAGGTCTGCTTTGATAAATGGCAATGTGTGATAAAATTTCTCGCGAAGGAGCTTTATTTCCTTCTAATATATTGCCTTTAAAATCCACCATTACGATATTTTCCTCATTATCTAAATCTCTGAAGGAACAGCCTGAAGATTTAATCAGTAATGCATGCGAGCCTTCCACACGAACACTAATATTACCACCATCTCCCGATTGCAGTTTCACTTCGTATGCTCTCAATGCCGCAATCCTCATTTCTTCTCGTAAATGCAAAGTTGCTTCCATATCTATCCTCTATAAAGTTTATGAACTAAAAAAATTTTGGTACTTCTCATGACCCTTAGTAAAAGCTTATCGACCTTCAACTAATTCAATGAGTTGTCTTGCAGCTCTATCATCAATAATCAATGTTGTAGGAACGGCACCTCTAAGAAGGCTGTAAATACATTCAACTTTATCATCTCCACCAATAAGAGCAATCCGTTGAGGGATTTGCATAAAATCATCCCATGAAATTGAAACAGAGCGTTTTGTAAAATCGGTAGGAACTTCGACTCCATCAGAATTAAAAAACCTTCCAATAATTGAACCGACAACACCACGGTCTCTCAACTGCTTAAGTTCTACCTCAGACAGTACCCCAGATCGTAATAACATAGAATTTCCAGATAGGTTAGCAGCTCCAAAGACTGCAACATCACTACTTTTCGCCATTTCAAATGTTCGCCTGATTGAATTGTCCTTTAAAAGATTTTCAGTGATAACTTCATTACTCGCGATAATTGGAGCATGCATTTGATAGCATGCAGATTGAGTCTTCCGTGCGAGTAATGGTGCGAGAGAACTAGCTGAACGTTCAGGAGTAATCATTCCATACCCACCGGTTAGTTCAGTAATTCTATTGAGGTGAATGATATCATATGGAAGAGCTTCAACCATGTAAGCAATTGTTCTCCCCCAAGTCACACTAATTGATAATCCATCTCCAATCTCTAGAAGGGTTTCCATTCCCTTCTTTCCAACTGCCTGTCTTCTCATATCTGACTTCATCTCTGGGGTAATGGGAACAATAATTACACGATTAATGTGAAATCTATTTTCCAATGCTAATGCCAATGTTTCACATTCACCTGGTGGAAAATTTAATTTAATTTCCACATACTGGTTATCTTCAGCTTCCTTCAGGTATCGCGAAACTTTGAAACGAGAAATATCAAGTCGATCAGCAACTTCTTTAATAGTCATTCTTTCTTGGTAAAACAAATAGGCGCATCTAATAATCAAGGCTTCTTTTGATAGTTTATTCACAGCATATCCCTCTTATTGAGTAATTTTACCACTTGGTTTACCGCTTCGTCACTGAATTTTTGATCATTGATATTGGCTTCAACACGAATGACAGGAATATCTTTTGAAAGATGCCTTTCAATCTCTTCTATTATCATTAAATCAATTTCTACTTCATCCAACAGCCCGCCTGGTTCTGTATTTTGTCTAAACCCTTTAGTGGGGATCATAAGAACTACAGAGCCGACAGCCTGATTAAGTCTTCTAGCAACCTCACTTCCAATGATTCGAGCTTCATCTCTAGTAACTTTTGCATGAATTAAATCTGGATTATGATAAACATGCTTTCGGTTCTTTATGCTGAATTGTTTAGAATTTGGTGAAAAATCTATAAAATCTAATCCTCCTAGAGTCACTACCTGAGGTACTCCATTTTTAGCGGCAATAAGCAATCGATCCTTAGTCCCTGTTGAGTACCCACCAAGGAGCTCTCCAACTAACTCGTGCGATGAATATTCTAAAACAATATCTAGCGTCCCATTGGCGATAAGATTATCAAGTACCTTGCCTCCGACACCTGTGGAATGAAAACTCAATACTTCAAAACCCATGCTTCGCAGTCTGTCGATGGCCTGAGTGGCTCCTTTTGTGACAACACCCATCAATGAAATACCCACAACAGTTTTAGAAGATTCCAATGGTACATGCTTATAGTGAATAACCATTCCTGAGATAGCAGCTGCTGCATTTCGGAGAATCTGATCAGTAATCATATTTCTTCCAGTAAAATCTGTTACTGATGGCATTACTACAATATCACTACTGCCAACTATCGAATCAAAAGTCCGATTCCCACAAGCCACCGAAGAGACAATAAACTTAGGAACTCCCAACGGTAATAACATCATCGCTTGAGTACAGACTATTGTATTTTGTAATCCTCCAAATCCGATACACCCATCGATAACTCCCCGTTGATATAAAGTCGGCAGTATTATTTTCAACCCTTCCCTCAACGTTTCAATCATGAGACTTTTTGGAACATCAAAAGGAGAAATCCATTTCTGACCAACACTTTCTGCAATCTCAACTGCATCAATATCAACGTCGAAATCTGGTATCCTCTGCGCCCCAATATCTATGATAAATGGAACTACATGAAATTCTTTTAATAGATGAGAGAGGTATGCAGCTTCGATACTTTTTGTATCTAAACTGGTAATGATGGCAACAGTCTTCATGAGTTCTCCCAATGTCAATTGACTCTTTTTTGTTTAGAAACTACATCGAGATATACAGTTGAAATGATAACAACTCCAATAACCACTGGTTGTGCGTAGGAAGAAACACCTAACAAATTCATAATATTAACTACAATTGTTAAAATAAGAGCTCCTATCACTGTACCAAGCGGACCACCTTCCCCTCCGAGTAGTGAAGTCCCCCCAATTACAACAGCTGCAACAGTCTGAAGACCAAAAGTGTCTCCCATTGCAACCTCTGCAGCATTCAGTCGAGCAGTTAAAATAAGTCCTGCGAGTCCAGCCGTCATACCGCAAATTGCATACATTGTGTAAATACGTTTTCGAACAGGAACTGCTGAGTATAGGGCAACATTATAATTGGAGCCAATTAAATAAATTTCCCTTCCAAATGTCGTATTTTTGAGTAGAACTATAAAAAAGGCGACTACTGCTGCAGCTATCACTACGGGAACCGGCAAGAAACCTATATACCCAACACCATACCATGCAAAATTTTCAGGTAACCCATAGATTACAGCTCCTTGCATCATTATCAACGAAAACCCATTCACAACCATCATGGTACCATAAGTCGCAACAAATGGGGGCAACCGAAGCCTGCCCACCAAAAAACCATTAAAAAGCCCAATAATTCCACCGATTATTATCCCAACTATAAAAACAATAGGAATCGGAACTCCTGCTTTTAGCAACTGAGCACTCGTACACCCTACAAATGCTGCCATCGCACTGATAGAGAGATCAACACCTCTTGTCAGTACTACTCCGGTAAGCCCAACACTAAGTATTAAGAGGATACTTGATTGTCTAAGAATTGTAATTATATTGTCAAATCGAAGAAATCTATCACTACTTAGACTAGAAACAACTACAAGAAGAAGTAAGCCAAGCAGACTGAAAAGACCCTGAGAGTTTTTTAATTTTTTCATAATTGTGTTCATCTCTATACCTCAGTTTCAACTCTGTTGTCTTTTCTCATATTGAAATAGACATCGATTATGATTGCCAATAATACCATGCTTCCAATCAACGCACTCTGGTACATGGAAGACACACCGATTACATTGAGTGCGTTTCTGATAATGGCTAATAAGAGAACTCCAAGTATAGTACCTCCAATACCGCCTTTCCCTTCATTAAAGGAGGTTCCTCCTATGAGTGTTGCTGCCACCGCATCAAATTCCCAGCCAACACCCGAAATCGGATTACCAGATTCAATCCTACTTGCTAAAATCAATCCAGTTATTCCCGCCAATAGTCCTGAATAACTAAAAACACGCATGATACTCCAGATTTTATTTATTCCACCAAGTGTCAATGCCTCTGGATTACCACCAAGTCCGAAAACTTGAGCTCCGAATTTTGTTCTATAAAGAAGAACCCACGAGATGAGAAATACTATTGCAGCAATGATGATAGGCATTGGGATAGAAAGTATTCTGCTATTAACGATTATAGAAAATAGTGGATGATAAAAATATATTGATGATCCCTGAGTCATTACTAGTGCAATTCCAGATGTAATACTGGACATTCCAAGAGTAACAATAAAAGGTGGGACGTTCCCTTTTGCAACAATGAATCCATTCACCCCTCCAATAATGGAAGTAATTATAAGAGTAATAATTATTGCAAAACCCATTGGAATTCCAAGTTTGAGGAAAGTAATCCAAAGGACAGTTGTTAAACTGATAGTCCCACCAGTAGAAAGATCAACCCCTTCTGAGAGCAGTACAATCGTAACTCCAATGGATACTACAAGCAGCGGTGCTGCCTGAATTAGAATATTCCTGAAATTTGAAACCTCTAAAAATTGAGGAGAAAGGGCTGTAAATATAATGATACTAGATAGAAGCATCCAAAATACTGGGGGTATGGTATCAAGTCTTCCCCGGAATGTTTTTGATCTTGCCATGTCTACACCCCCACTGCCAGCATCTTCAATCCAATTTCTTCATCTGTTAGTTCACCTCTTTGGGATTCGCTAACAATGCTACCCTCATGAAGAATATAGAGCCGGTCACTTAGCCGCACTACTTCCTGTAGCTCAGATGAGATCATTAATATTGCTTTACCCTCTGCCGCTAGTTTATCCATTAATGTATAAATCTCCATTTTCGCTCCAACATCTATGCCTCGAGTAGGTTCATCGAATATAAGAATATCGCAATCTGTCCCCAGCCATTTTGCAATAACTACTTTCTGTTGATTTCCACCACTGAGAAATCTGATTATCCTTTTTGGAGAAGGGGTCATAATTCGTAACTCTTTGATAAAAGTATCTGTTTCTTTAATAATTCTAGGGAATTTTATAAACAGTTTTGGAAATAGATCCCGTAGTATAACGGCGACCGTGTTCCACGCAACAGACATCTTTAATGCTAATCCTAACCCTTTCCGATCTTCAGGTAGCAAACCAAGCCCAAGACGTCTCATCTGCTCAGGTGATTTGACGGTTATCTCTTTCCCATGAACAAAAACCTTTCCTCGATAAATTTCATCTATACCGTATAGCAGCCGTGCAAGCTCTGTACGTCCTGCTCCTACTAACCCGGCAAGGCCTACTATTTCACCACGATTAATTTTTATAGATACATTATTTACTTTGCCCTTCTTATCACAAAGACCTTCCAGTCTCAGAGCTTCACCGGAATGAGAATTTTCTGTTCGTGTATACACCTGAGAGATATCTCTTCCGACCATCATTTTTACAAGGTCATCATCATTAATCTCTTTGACACGAACCGTTCCAATGTATTTTCCATCTCGTAATACAGTAATCCGATCCCCAATCTGATCAAATTCATGCATTCGATGCGAAACATACACAATTGCAATACCAGCTGATTTCAGCTTATGAATCTGCTTAAAGAAAGCCTCGATTTCCCGCTCAGAAAGTGGTGCCGTAGGTTCGTCAAATATGATTATCTTTGGATTAAAAGAAAGAGCTTTTGCAATTTCAATCATTTGTTTCTCGGCAACTCCAAGATGTTTAACTTTGGTCCTAGTATCTATATAGTCAACATTTAAAGTTGTTAGAATCTTCTTAGCCTCTTCATGCATTTTCTTCATATCGACAATTCCAGGTATCTTTGACATGAATTCTCGATTGAAAAAAATATTCTGAGCTACACTCAGATATGGTATAAGATTGAATTCTTGATATACCGCTGTGATGCCAAGATCTAAAGCATCTCTAGAGGATTTGATAGACACTTTGGAACCTTCAATGAAGATCTCCCCTTCTTCAGGGATATAAGCTCCTAAGATACATTTCGACAAAGTGCTCTTGCCAGCACCGTTCTCCCCTACAATAATATGAACTTCACCTGGATACAGATCAAAATCAACAGAATCTAGTGCTTGGACGCCGGGAAATCGTTTACTGATTCCTTTTGCTGTTAGGATAGGTTGTTGCATATAATACCTCTTCTTGAATCAGCTTCTTGTGTTATCAGTCTTAAGGATAGCAGGTCTTTCAACCTGCTATCCTGTTGTACTGCTAACAGATGATAATTATAACCACCAAGCTAGATTCGCCATGTAGTTATCAATATTGGATTTGTCAATAATTGGATTTTCTTGCTTATCTGGGAAAGGTATGAAATACCGAGGAGGTAAGCTTCCATCATTGAGGTACTGTACGAGATAGACTGTTGCGAGATATGCGGAACCAAACGGATCTGTATTATAACTGACAAGCATCTCTCCATTCTTAATTGCCATACAAGCATCCTGATTCGCATCGAATCCAGCGACTACAACTTCTCCAGCCATTCCAGCTGCTTTTAGTGCCTGAATTGCTCCAATTGCCATTTCATCGTTATTACCGATGACTGCATCAACATTATCAAAACGCTGTAGAAGATTTTCCATTACCTGCATTGCCTGAACACGATTCCAGTTTGCTGTCTGAGATGCGATAATTGTGATACCGTCATATTTTGCAAATGCTTCTTTAATCCCTTGAAGTCTCTCTTGACCATTCTGTGCACCGGGAGCTCCTTCAAGAATAATAACATTGCCTTTACCACCAAGCTCTTTTGCAACACGTTCTGCAACAATTATACCTGTCTGGTAATAATCAACTCCTGATCTAAGAAAAGTGGGCTCAGCTGCCGGAGTTCCAATAGTTGCAATAGGGATATTCTGTTGGGTTGCTTTTCTTACCGCTGGCATAATTCCATTCGAATCACTCGGATGCAATATGAAACCTTCAACGCCCTTCTGAATAAGGTCTTCAACTATACGAACTTGCTCCTCGATATTGTCAGCTTTAGTTGGTCCAAGTGTAACCATTTCACACCCAAGATCATCTGCTGCTTTTTTAGCTCCCTCTAGCATTTTTACCATGTAAGGGTTTGTTGCATTTTTCACCATACAAGCAAGTGAATAAGCACTGTCGGCTTTAACTGTAGTACTAGTAGTTAATCCAACGCCAGTAGTAGGGATTGTAAATGTCCTCTCTCCTGGAGTGTTTGTATAGTATTCATCCCCAAGTTCTTGCCTGACAGCAGAAGCAGGTGCACTCGCCTCCTGACTTCCTGCAGCAAAAACGAACCCAAATGTTGCAATAAGCAACATCACTGTTAGTACGATTTTCCTCATCGTTCTTCTCCTTTTTTTTAATTACAGCTTATATTCATAAACTGCTATTACTTCTTTTATTTACCGATTAAATCCCGCTTGAGCACCAATATTTCATGAGTGGGCAGGATAAAATCGGTAGATTTTGCTCTCCTTTTACATTCAACGATACTGTTCCACGAAGCAACAATATCTTGAAATCTAGAAGGCGGAGTTATCTCATATTTCAATTCAGGAACTGCTCTAAAATTCTCATAGGTGAAAACCAAATCCCCACAGCAATGATACGGTCCCTCTGTAGTATTTATTACAACAGTCTGATGGCCGATTGAATGACCTGGACTTGGGTATACACTTATGCCATCAAAGAGTTCGGCTTCTCCATTGATTACGTTAAATGCAATTCCATCAAACTGCGGAGTCATACCATATAATTCAGGATATTCATACGACTTGTAATAAAGTGGAATTGGTTTTTTTGCAAATTCATATTCAATTTCCTGAACATAGAAAGCTGCATTAGAAAACTCATGTAGATGATAACAGTGATCCCAATGAAGATGTGTTAATATAACGACATCAATTTCTTTTGGATCTATGCCAATAGATTTTAATTGATCTGGGATAGCGTATCCTTCTGGCTGATACGATCCTGGATGATGGTACTTGTGTGCAATTTCTGTATTTGACATACCTGTATCCACAAGTATTTTCATACCATTTCCTTCGACAAGAAATACAATAACTGGAAGATCCTGTTCTCCCTGGACATCAAAGTATTTATGTGCACTGTGATGAATGATGTATTTCGCTCTGCTTGTCGTTGCAAAACCTGTGTTGATAGGACGAATCGTATAGGTCTCCATGTGAACTCCTCTTAATTGTTATGACTTTTACTTTGAATACAATTTTATTAAAACATAGGATATGAGCATAATCAAGAAAATATTTTATAAATTTGCACGCTATGCACATATGTGCAAATTTATTTGTTTTTTCGTAGAATCACTTGAAGATAATCATATAGGCAGTTTTATATTACTTACACAAATGAGAAATAATAATAGCAATTATTTTGCAAATAAATAAATATTAATGAGCTATTATATAATTTAAATACTATCTAGAACGTTTTTAACGCTATGTAAGTCAAATCTGGTTGAAATGGAAAGAATCCTTCCCAGATTAAAAACGGGGGCCGGTTTTACCCAGCACCCCGTAAGTAATGAAATTTCATTCACATAATTACTTTTTATAAATCTTCCGCTCAGTATATGTAGTATGCAGCAAGTGGTGAGATTTCTCACTCAGCGGAGCTCCCAAGTATTCTTTATAGATCTGCTGAATCTCAGGATTCTGGTGGGAACAACGTACTTCGCTATTCTCATCATCGGTGTACAACGCTGCAATACGCTTCTCACGGATATCATCAGTAGTCGCATAAGGCTGACCACCACCGGCAATACAACCGCCGCGGCAAGCCATAACTTCAATGAAGTGGTAAGGAGGTTCTTTACCCGCGTCACGAGCCTCTCGAATTTCATCGAGAAGAGAACTCACGTTGGCCATACCATGAGCAATCGCAACTTTCAGTTGAGTTCCCTTCACATCCACCACACCAGAACGAACACCTTCCATACCTCGAACTGCCTCTACATTCACATCGGCGAGATCTTCACCAGTCATGAGATTGTAAGCTGTTCTTAATGCAGCCTCCATTACACCACCTGTGTTTCCGAATATGGTACCTGCCCCAGCATATGCTCCAATTGGGCTATCTGCTGGTTCGTCCTCAAGTTTAGTAAAGTCCACACCGGCAGCTTTAATGAGTCGGGCAAACTCACGAGTAGTGAGAACAAGGTCAACATCGGCAAAACCTGATGCGAACATATTCTCGTCTCGAGAAATTTCAAATTTCTTAGCTGTACACGGCATTATTGCAACGGAATAAATCTTTGCAGGATCAACCTTCGCCTTCTCTGCATAATAGGTTTTCGTTATTGCTCCCTGCATCATCATGGGACTCTTAGCTGAAGAGAAGTTCGGAATCATATCGGGATAGTACTTCTCCATATAGTCGGTCCAAGCAGGACAACAACTCGTAATCTGTGGAATAGCTCCCTCTCCGGTAGTCAACCGTTTCACCAGTTCACTACCCTCTTCCATAATAGTTAGGTCAGCTGAGAAGTTGGTATCGAACACCTTATCTACGCCAAGCTTTCTCAAAGCAGCATAAATCCTACCGGTGGTAATGGTACCGGCAGGAAGGTTAAATGCCTCTCCAACTGCAACACGTACAGCAGGTGCGATCTGAACAACTACATGTTTATCCGGATCGGAAATCGCATGTACTAAATCACGAGTCTCATCTTTTTCGAAAATAGCTCCTACAGGACAGTGAGCTGAACACTGACCACACTTAATACAGGGGCTATCGTTCAGTGGTAGACTTGCAGCTGGTGACATGATTGTTTGATCTCCACGTCCAATAAACTCAAGGGCGTACACACCCTGCAATTCCTGACAAACCTGGACACAGCGACCACACTTAATACACTTGGTAGGATCGAGTACAATCGAAGTCGTGGACTTGTCTTGCGGCATATCCACTAAACGAACTTCATATGGTTGCTCACGCACACCAAATTCAGCCGCAAACCGCTGCAATTCACAAGTCCCATTTCTCGCACATGTAAGACATGAATTAGGGTGTGTGGACATAATCATTTCAATTACAGTCTTTCGAATTTGATACAATTCAGCATCATGAGTAATGATGCTCAAATTCTCCTGTACTGGAGCTGCACATGCTCGAAGCAACTTCGGCGAATTCTCCTGCTTCACTACACAAAGTCCACAAGCGGCCCATGCAGGAAGGTCCGGATGGTAGCACAGGGTGGGAATTATTACATTTGCTTTCTTGGCGGCTGCTAAGATATTGGAACCTGCCTCAATCTCAACCTCCATGCCATTTATTTTCATATGAACGGTATTCACTGGTATCCTCCTCAACAATCAAAGCCCTAACGGACTTCAATAGCTCCAAACTTACATGTCTCGTAACACACGCCACACTTGATACAGGCAGCCTGATCGATGACGTGGACTTCCCGTCGTTCACCCGCAATCGCCGCAACAGGGCATTTACGAGCACAAGCAGTACAACCAATACATTTATCGGGAAGAATATGATAACTAATTAAACTCTTACACTTTCCTGCTGGACATTTCTTATCTACTACGTGAGCAAGATATTCGTCACGGAAATAGTGCAAGGTGGAAAGAATGGGGTTTGGTGCAGTCTGTCCAAGGGCACACAGAGAAGCTTTTTTCATTGCATTTCCGATTTCAATCATCTGATCGAGATCGGCAAGCTCTCCATTACCTTTGGTAATTTTTTCGAGTAGATTTGCCAGCGATCTTCCGCCAATTCTACATGGTGCACACTTACCACAGGATTCATCAACTGAGAAGTTTAAATAGAACTTTGCTACGTCAACAATACAGTCATCTTCATCCATGATAATCATTCCACCGGAACCCATCATGGAGCCCAACTTAGTTAGCGAACCGAAATCAATCGGTGTATCAAGGAAATCTTTGGTAATAACTCCACCGGAAGGTCCTCCGGTTTGTACCGCCTTGAATTCCTTGTCATTTGCAATACCACCACCGATATCATAAATAATCTCTCTCAGTGTTGTTCCCATGGGAACCTCTACGAGACCAGAGTTTCTGATTTTTCCTGTAAGAGCAAACACCTTTGTTCCATGACTATCGGCTGTACCAATCTGACTGAACCAATCTCCACCCTTCAGGATGATAACAGGGATATTTGCCCATGTTTCAACGTTATTAATAACGGTAGGTTTACCCCAGAGCCCCTTTACAGCAGGGAACGGAGGGCGTGGAACCGGCATTCCGCGCTTACCCTCAATCGAGGCAAGCAATGCAGTTTCTTCACCACAGACAAATGCTCCAGCACCTAATCGGATTTCGATATCGAAATCAAATCCTGAACCGAGAATGTCTTTCCCTAATAACCCATACTCACGAGCCTGTGCCATGGCAATCTCAAGTCGCTTGATAGCCAGAGGATACTCTGCACGAATGTAAATATAGCCCTGGTTTGCACCTACTGTTCTTCCAGCAATCGCCATAGCCTCTAACACCGAGTGCGGATCACCTTCAAGTGTAGAACGATCCATGTAAGCTCCCGGGTCACCTTCATCGGCATTAACTACAATATATTTCTGATCGGATTCAGCCTGTCGTGTAAAGTTCCACTTCATCCATGTAGGGAATCCTGCACCACCTCGACCTCGGAGACCGGCAGTCTTCAGCTCATTGATTACATCTTCAGCAGACATTTCAAACAGCACTTTCTCGAGTGCAGCGTATCCTTCACGAGCTATGTATTCATCAATATTCTCAGGATCAATAAATCCACAGTTTCTCAGAACGATTCGGAACTGTTTTTGGTAGAATTCGATATCTTCGACTTTTGCATGCTTTCTACTTCCCTCTTTCACATACAGTAATCGCTTAACTTCACGACCTTTTACAATATGTTCAGCGACCAGTTCCTTTACATCTTCAGGGTTCACCTGAACATAAAAGGAATCTTCGGGAAGAATCTTTACAATTGGCCCCTGTTCACAGAAACCAAAACAACCGGTCTTAACGACCTGAACCTCGTCTGAGACACCCTGAGCCTTTAGCTCAGAAATAAAAGCCTCATAGATAGCGTTAGCCTTGCTGGATTCACATGCCGTTCCTCCGCAAACCAAGATGTAGTTTCTAAATGCCATTATTTGCCTCCATCTTTGAGAATATCCGCAGAGGGACGATCGAACACATG
>CAZTUL010000050.1:0-16366 GCA_964616275.1 uncultured Spirochaetaceae bacterium
TGAGCTTCTCCAGAGCCTTCTCCATGGTTGTTCGGCTCAAGGCAAGCTCCACCTCAGTTGAAATTTTGGAGGTCGTCTGTCCGAGCATAAGGCTCTCAAAGCTGCTGCTGTTCTGTAACGACTCTACAAGAATGGTGACTTCAGATTCGTATAGAGGCGTTACTTGTTGAAGGTATATAACAGCTGCCGCCATGACAATGAGAAACGTGAGGATAATCCAATGCAGCCGAACCTTCAGGATATGGAAGAGCTCTTTAATGCTCATTCCTTCCTGCATCTCGTCCTCAGGTATCTGCTGCGATACATTCATGTTGTCCACTCGCGTATCTCCTCCGGATATGTTCGTCAGTTCGGGAAAGTTACTATATTTGCGACTATCCCAAGAATGGTCGCGATGAGTCCCACGATAGTCACCGTTGTAGCTAGATTCATCCCATTAACTGCTTGGAACGTATTCAGTTTGGCAGTCACTATCGCTTCAGGCGGCACTATTGCATCTTTTGCTAATTCCTTGCCCGTCTTATCGGTAAGGGTGAAAGCGCCGTTGCGATTCTTTGCCGGGTCAAAACCTCCTGCAAGGTTTATGTAATAGGAAGCGGTTTTATCAGGGATATAGGGGAAAGTTCCCGGCCTCAGTACACCGCCGGTCACGTTAACAAACAATTGATTAAACGGAATAACGAACCGATCTCCCTCCTGTAACGGTAATTGGGCAATCGGCTCGTTTCCACCCATAAGGATGGTCTGAATATTTACTGGGATAAACTGATCTGCTCTAATCACATAAGCTGCGGCGAGATCGCTTACTGCAGAAAACCGATGAGCAATAGCCTGCATCATTTCCAAGACCGTTTCTCCTGGAAAGAACTGGTAGTAGACCCGCCCTGAGGAGCTCAGAGCACTTGATTGAGTGGTGGCATCTCCCATGTTCACCGCACCTTCTAATGTAATGGCACGGGATAATGGAGCAATGGGACTTACGAATACCGTATCGAGATGATTCAATGCGAACGAGGCATAATCTTTCTTAGCCACCCGCAGAACATCGACATGTGCAGAATCCTGAATTCCATACCTGCGAACGAGCACCGCAAACGCGTCCCCGCTAGGAAGAATGCCGCCGCCGTATCGCTGCATAATCGCTTCTAATTCTTCATCTTCACGTGGCTGATACACCCCAGGTCGAGCAACTTCACCTGCTATGGTGATCAGTCGGTCTGCTTTTGGAATTGTAATAATGTCGCCGGCACGTACTAATGGGTTCTGACTTAAATCACCCTCTCTCAGAGCTGCATAGAGATCATATGTGTTCTGTTCACCCTGGGCACTGGTAATGTGTACTGATCGAGTGGAAGCAAATTCAGTAGCAGCCGATGAAATTACCGACGAGAGCCGACTGAGCCCCCATGCAGAGACCTCTTGTGTTGCGTAGACTTCGCCTCGAACAGTGACTGTGAAGACACCAGTGCCGGTAAGCACTACACGGGGCAGACTGAAAGGAAAATAATTCTCTATAAGCCGTTCAACTTCACGGGCAAATGTTACGAAAGGCTTGTTCGCTCCATTTACTGTCCCTATTGAGGGAATGACCACACTGTACGATCCATCGACCTGTACTGTGAGATCCACACGATCTCGTCCCTCAGTGTAGGTTATACGTATAGTATCTCCCGGTGTTACTGGGTATCGACTGTTAGATATTGCGGAAAGTACCCGGCTTTCAGGAGTTATTGCTGCCGACATTGTTTCCTGATCAGCCATGCCCAGCTGAGCTGCATAGCTATTCGGCAGCTGATTGGCTTCTTCTATAGAGGAGGTGGTTCCGTAGTAGGGAGACCTCACTATTACTGCATTATCTGCAGCAGGCAGTAGATAACAGAAGGTCAGCATGAAGAGTAGAGCAAAAACTATTTTGTGAGACTTCATTACACCATCCCCCTTACACTATCTACAACAAAATGGATAATATCATGCTTTTTTATATGAGTAAAGCAATGCGCCTGAAGTTAGGTTACGTATTATTACCAATATATTACAATAAATACTCATAATAACATCTTTAATTGTAAATATTTCTCTCTTACATCTTTGTACGGACACCTATGATTGAGGTAAAACCCTACAGATATTATACATCACGTACTGTTGTGCATCATGATATCTGAGAGTATTGAACCATAGGGTAACACACTGACACATCTGTATACATCCAACAAAAAAGGACCTCCCAATTTTGTGGTAAAGCACTGAGAATTCAATCAACTTATGTGAACAACTTCACATAAAGAGTTGCATATTGTTGCAATTTTTATTTGACAGCTAACCAGCCATGGCATACACTTTCTGTGTGAGATGACATGTCTCACGCGATATCATTTCAAAGGAGATTTCTATGAAGAAACTAACAGTGTTGCTGGTACTTTTGCTCTTGTCCACGACGCTCGTCTTCGCTGCCGGTGCTAAGGAAACAGCAGCTGGGGCAGATGAACCACTCAAAGTTGGAGTTATTTACATCACCTCCCCTGGAGACATGGGATACTCGTACATGCATGATCAGGGTACTATTGCAGCAGAAGCCTACTTCGGCGACAAAATCGAAGTAATTCGTATGGAAAACGTTCCAGAAAACGACTCATCCATGCGTGTTATGGAACAGTTGATCGACGAAGGTTGTAAGATTATCTTCGCTAACTCCTACAACTACCAGGACTATATGCTTCAGGTAGCGAAAGAGAACCCCGATGTCTATTTTGAACACTGCTCCGGGTACCTCTCAAATGACAACATGTCCAACTATTTTGGAAGAATGTACCAGATTCGGTACCTTTCTGGAATGATTGCCGCCAAGATGAGCCCCTCGGGAAAACTCGGCTATGTTGGTGCATACAACACACCGGAAGTTGTTCGTGGTATCAACGCATTTGCACTTGGTGCTCGTGCTGTCAATCCTAAAGCAACCGTCACAGTCGTTTTCACCTACACTTGGTATGATCCTTCACTCGAAAGACAGGGTGCAATCGCTCTGCTCGATCAGGGTATCGATGTTATTGCTCAGCACCAGGACACCACCGAACCGGCAAAAGCTGCTATCGAACGCGGCAAGTATGCTGTTGGATACAATGCAGACTTCCGTAAGATTATTGGAGATGACAAAGTACTCGCTTCTCCAATGTGGAACTGGGAAAACTACATGATTCCTGCAATCGAAAGTGTACTGGAAGGGACATGGAAAACACAGTCCTACTGGGGTGGTGTTGATGAAGGTATGGTACACCTCTCTCCAATCAGCCCTCTCGTTCCTGCCGATTTCCAGAAGGAAGTTGCTGCTGTACAGACTAAGATTGAGAACGGTGAGTGGGATGTTTTCTGGGGTGCATTGAAAGACAATACCGGTGCTGTTCGCCAGAAGGCTGGTGAAAAGATGGCCGACTCTGACATGCTTACCATGGACTGGTTCGTGGAAGGCGTTATCGGTTCGGTTTACTAGGCTGCAAAACTCAGCTCATTGGGGCAGACTCCGGTCTGCCCTTTTTTGAGACTCATTTCGATTATCAGGTTGTCAGAACCCTCTGACAAACCAACCTGGATGGGCAAACAATGAACCAACAGACACAACAGACTCCCGTAGTACACATGGAACATATTACCAAACATTTCCCTGGTGTACTCGCAAACGACGATGTCTCGCTGGAGCTCTACCCCGGACAGGTGCTCGCGCTTCTTGGTGAAAATGGAGCGGGCAAGAGCACATTGATGAACATGCTGGTGGGGCTGTATCGTCCCGATAGCGGTTCCATCTATATTAGGGGCGAACTCGCCGAAATACACAGTCCACAAGACTCCATGGCACTCGGAATCGGTATGATTCATCAAGAATTCATGCTTGTAGGGAATATGACGGTAGCCGAAAATATCGTTCTTGGATTAAAGGAACTATCGTTCGTTCCCAACATGGATGAAATTCATTCTCGCATTCGTGAACTTTCCCACAGATACGGATTGCAGGTAGATCCCGATTCGGTCATTCACGACCTTAGTGTTGGAGAACAGCAGCGTGTTGAGATTCTTAAGCTGGTGTATCGCGGAGCCGATATCCTTATACTCGATGAACCCACCGCGGTACTTACCCCTGGCGAATCACGAGATTTGAACAAAATCATCAAGAAGATGCTGAGTGAGGGGAAATCGGCAATATTCATTACCCATAAGATGGATGAGGTAATTGAATTCAGTCACAAGGTGCAGGTATTGCGACGGGGAAAGACGGTAAACACCTGCGATACAAACACCGTAACCCCAAAAGACCTTGCAAATATGATGGTAGGGCGAGATATTCTTTTCTCACTTGACCGTGAACCCTTCGACCCAGGCGAAGTAAAGTTGGCCGTAAAAAACATTACTGTCACCAATCCTCTGGGATCTCGACCTTTCCTTGATGATGTCTCGCTTGAAGTCCGTTGCGGCGAAATTATCGGTATTGCCGGTGTTGCAGGAAATGGTCAGACGCAACTTACCGAAGCAATCACTGGACTTCTTCCGATAACTAAGGGCTCAGTATTCATCGATGGTAGAGAAATGACTAACGCAACACCTTTACAAATTATTCGAGCCGGGGTCAGTCACATTCCAGCAGACCGAGGAGCTAACGGTGTTGTCGGCGACATGAGTGTAGGTGACAACCTTGCAATGAAAAAGTACCGCACTAAGGAGATTTCCCGAGGTGTTGTAATCAAACGTTCCTTCCTCCGTGCATTTGCAGATAAACTCATTCAGGCTTTTGTTATAAAAACACCCGATCAGGACACCAGTGTTAAATTTCTCTCCGGTGGTAATATTCAAAAAACCATTCTGGCACGCGAAATTGATTCATGTGGCGGTATTCTCATTGCCGTCTACCCCTCGCGTGGGCTGGATGTTGGAGCTACAGAGGCGGTCAGACAGAACTTGATCCTTCAGCGGGACAAGGGCAATGCGGTGCTCCTAGTTTCTGAGGAACTCGATGAGCTGCAGATGGTTGCCGATAAAATTGCTGTCATGTTTGAAGGGCGCATCATGGGTATTAAGAACGTCAAAGAGACAAACACCGAAGAGTTAGGCATGATGATGGCTGGCGCGAGTGATGCGAGGAGGGATGCATGAGACTAGCAGTTGAAAAAAGAGACAGCAAATCACGCAAAATGGCGATTATCATCCCTTTGGCTTCATTTGCCATCTCAATCATTCTGGGAGCACTTGTTCTGATTGCATCCCGGGCAAATCCGATACAAACGTATGGAGCTATGATAAAAGGGGCTTTTGGCAGTGCCCGACGATTCCAATACACCATTGTAGAGTCGTTACCACTGCTTATGTGTGGTCTTGGCGTCGGTATAGCATTCCGATTGAAATTCTGGAATATTGGAGCTGAAGGACAATATGTATGGGGTGCTATCGGCATTACCTGGGTTATGCAGTTCTGGAAGTTCCTTCCCACACCGATGCTGCTCCCTATCGGGCTGCTAGTCGGTATGATCTGCGGTGCCATTTGGGCGGGGGTTCCCGGATACCTGAAGGCACAATGGTCGGTAGATGAAACCCTCACGACGCTCATGCTCAATTATGTTGCTATAGGTCTGGCAGAATATCTCTATATTAATGCGTGGAAGGCTCCCCTGGGCAACATGGGAACACCCGAATTTGCCCGTGAGACGTGGCTGCCTTCAGTATGGGGTAAAGTGCATAGTGGAATATATATCGCACTTGCACTTGTGGTGATTCTCTACTTCTTTTTGTACAAAACCCGCTGGGGATTCGAGTTGAATATGATTGGTAAAAATCCTCGTGCTGCTCGGTATCAGGGAGTTTCAATCAAGCGAAATATCGTACTGGCGATGTTACTCTCAGGTGCAATCTGTGGCCTCGCAGGGTCGGTAAATACAGCGGCTATTGCTCATAGACTCACCAAGGGTGTAAACGGGGGCTATGGATTCACAGGAATCATCATCGCCTGGATGGCAGGCTTAAATCCCTTTGCTTCAATTATTGTTGCTATCGTTATGGCTTCCCTTACCACCGGTGCCGATGCTCTTCAGATTGCTATGAAGCTTCCTGAATCAATGGGAGAGGTCCTCCAGGGGCTGGTTCTTATTCCATTGCTCGCTGGGAGCATTTTTGTAGAGCATAAGCTCGTTATCATCAAGAAGGAGGCCGTATAATGGAATTTCTAACCAAATTACTTGCTGCAACCATTGCCATGGGCACGAGCCTCACCTATGCAACGCTCGGTGAAATCTATACGGAGAAAACCGGAGTGTTGAATCTCGGTATGGAAGGAACCATGCTCATGGGGGCTCTTGCCGGGTTCGCCACTGCTCTGGCAACGGGTAATCTATTACTCGCATTGATTATGGCAATGATAATTGGCGGCATCATGTCGCTTATTCATGCATTCCTCTGTATCACCATGCGAGCGAATCAGGTAGTAAGCGGATTGGCAATCACCATGTTCGGTACTGGTCTTGCCAACTTTCTCGGACAACGGATTGGGCCTGCATCAAATAATTATAACCTGATTGGAACTAATCTCACCCATAAATTCGAGAATATTGCTATTCCGTTCCTCAAAGATATCCCTATACTGGGTTCGTTCTTTGATGTGAGCATTCTCACATATGCCCTCTATATTCTTATCCCGTTCAGCTGGTTCTATATGTACAAAACAAAGAACGGACTGGCTATCCGGGCAGTGGGAGAGTCTCCTCGAACTGCTGCGGCAATGGGTATTTCAGTTCCGCGTTTGCGTTATTTATATACGATTATTGGTGGAATGTTTGCTGGATTGGGAGGAGCGTGTCTTTCTCTCTCCTTTACACCCAGCTGGAATGATGGCATGACCGGCGGTAAGGGCTGGATAGTTATTGCATTGGTAATCTTTGCTACATGGAATCCAGGGAAAGCGGTAATCGGCACTTTGGTGTTCGGAGGTATTACCTCGCTGCAGTTCAGCTTGCAGGCTGCTGGAGTAAAAATGATTATTCCTACGCAGTTTCTTGCTTTTGCCCCCTACCTCATCACATTCCTCACCCTCTCGATTATGACGATTCTCAATCAGAATCGAAAGGGAGCTTTTGCTTCTCCTTCGGCTCTTGCTACTCCCTTCGCAATCGACGATAAATAATTAGGTACCGGGTACAAAGTTTTGCAACTTATTTTGTGCCCGGCAATTAAAACTTTGTACCCGGAAAAAGAAATTATTTACTTAATATAGGCATGTGGTTTTATGGATATTGCACGGTATCAGAAAAGAAATTTCACTGGATTTATGGTACATGCACTTTTTCTTGCACTTACGTTAAACTTCATTGACGTAAATACCGTTGTACCGAATATGCTCGCCGAAGCTGGTGGAACCGCATTCCATATGGGATTGCTCAGTGCAATCATGGTGGGTGGTACCAAATTTATGCAACTGGTATTTGCCGGTATGATAGTCCCCCTGCAGAGAAAAAAAGGGGCTTTGCTGGTGGGCATTTACGTACGCGTCTTCGCCCTTCTGCTCATGGGAATTTTTCTCCGAACGTTATCGGGTGAGGCTGCTTGGAAAGTCTGGACCATCATGACCGTCATGGCACTATTCTCTTTCAGCGGAGCGTATGCCAATATCTCATATACCGATATCATGGGGAAAGTAATCCTCCCAGATCGACGAAAACGATTATTGGTGCTCAAACAATTAATTTCAAGTGTGGGAGTAATTCTCTCTGCACTTCTGGTAAAAGTCATCCTATCTCAGCTCGCTTACCCTTACAATTATAGTCTACTGTTTCTCTTGGCAGGTTTGTTATTGCTTTTTGGGACCATAGGTTTCTGGATGCTCAAAGAACCCAAGGGGGAAGCAGCAACACAAACCACACTTACCGAGAAAGTGCATCAGTTCTGGGAGGTACTAAGCTCTGATTCCAATTTTCGCAAATATCTCTTTCTCATAAATACTACTGGCGTCATTGCTGCTATGCTTCCCTTCCTCATCCTTTTCGCACGGCAGCGATTCTCGGTCGATGGCAGCCTGACAGGAACGTTCCTTCTTGTTCAAATGTTCGGAGCTCTGGGAACAAACATTCTCTTACAACTTTTTTCACGCGATCAACGCTATCGCTCACTTATCTACCTGTTCATTATCGTGAGCGTAATAACCCCGCTCTGTGCTCTGCTTGTCCCGGCCCACCCGTTGTGGTACGCATCCATATTTCTTCTCAGCGGTATCTCCCACACGCTGAATCAGATTCTATCGTCTGGCATTCTTCTCGAAATATCGACCAATGAGAACCGTGCAATCTATACCGGGCTCTCTGGTGCCGGATCAATCATGCAGGTCCTCTACCCATTGCTCGCTGGGGTTCTTGTAGGCTTTATTGGTTTCCAAGCAGTATTTATTCTGAGTTCTCTTTACATGCTGGCAGGAATCTACACAGCACGAACTATAACCTGTACTTCACTCAAACTTGATTAACTATGTACCCGGTACAAAGTCTTGAAAACTTTGTACCGGGTACATAGTTATTTTTATTCGACCATCCCGGCTTTCTCAAGCTCAAGTTCCAAATAATCTATCAGAACCTGTGCTTCCTGAATCTCTGCCTTCCGTTCAAGATCTTCGCTTTGTGCTTTATAGGCATCCTTGAGATTCTTCACTGGGAATGAAACTAACACCCAGACTCCTCCAGAAGCATCGACATACTGTTCCTCAACCTTTGCCCCTCTCAGAGAAATGTTCACAATCTGCCGAGAAATATTTTCCATCATCTCCAAAGACTGCTCTCCACTTGTCCCCGAATCCTGGAAGTAATTGGTCAGAGCTCCCTGTACCGTGGTACTTGCCCATCGAGCAATCCCATCCATGGCAAGTGCTTCTGCCCTCATCCGGGAATTCTGTACGTTCGAAAGCTTACCGTATCCTGCCGAGTAGTACGTTCTCCAGTTCGAAGGGGGATTGGTCGTCCACTTGGGAGAACCATCTGGATTGGTTGTTGCACATCCCATACTCACCAGGAGAAGAATTATCGACGCTATTATGAGAAAAACTACATTCCTTTTCATCTATGTCACCTCTTTATATCATCAGGGTATCTCATCCACTATCGTACGCCATTTTATCACCTATTTCCACAATTCTTTGAATTCGTGTTGCATTCAAGCATCCTCCCTGTGCATACTGCAACCATGAAGACAAATGCCATGCGCATTCTGGAAGCCGCAAACATCCCCTTCAAAGTCATCACTTATCCAGTAGATGATGCACATATCGATGCAATGAGTGTTGCTCAACTGACAGGTTTGAACCCGGTACAAATATGTAAAACCGTAGTTACCACAACGGAAAATCAGGTAATCCAAATATTCTGCATCCCTGCTCCATATGAAATATCGTTAAAAAAGGCTCGGGCTGCTGTTGGAGCTCGCTCAATTGAACTCGTTAATCAGACGCAGTTACGCTCCCTCACTGGATACATACGTGGCGGCGTTTCTCCCATCGGCATGATTCATCCCTTTCCAATCTACCTGGAAGAGACAGTCCAGCTTCTGGATTGGGTAGCCATAAGCGGTGGGATGCGCGGAATCCAGTTACTTCTTAATCCCACCGATCTTGCGCAGGTGACCCAAGGAATTTGGGCAGATCTTGTGTAGTATGGTTAACGTATCTCCATCTACCATGATTCGACCATTTCACTATTTGCACAGTTGATTGTAGATAAAGTGAAATATCCAACTTGCCATGTAAAGCTTACACGGATATGATGGCGGGTATGAAAGTTGTAATCCTTGGTGCTGGAAAACGGGGCACGTTATTAGCTAAACATCTGATTCAAGAGAAACGGGATGTGGTAATTATCGAATCCGATCCGAAACGAGCTGCTGAGATACAAGGCAAACTTGACTGTATGGTAGTGATTGGATCGGGTACCGATCCGTCCACCCTCCGGGAAGCCGCTGTGGAGAAGTGTAATATTTTCGTCTCGGTTACCGACAGTGACGAGGTCAACCTTGTAGCATGCGGCATTGTGGAGAACATGAAAAGTGCTGTGACAACAATTGCCGCGATTCGAAACCTCACCTACACAGGACGGGACGGTCTTCCTGCCACAGTCTTGGGAATCAATTACATTGTAAACCCAGAGGCTGAAGCGGCAAGAAGTATTCACAGCATTATAGAACGGGGCATTTTCAGTGACGTTATCACCTTTGAACGATCCAACCTCATTTTGTATAACGTCGAAGTCACCGAACGATCACGGTTTGCGAATCAGAACGTAGCCAATTGTAGAACAAGTATTGGAACTGAGTTTGTTATTGCAGCTATCAACCGAAATGAGGAGGGAATTGTCCCCTCCGGAAATACGGTAGTTTTTCCTGGAGATACCCTCTCCATAGTTGCATTCGATAATGATCGTGAAGCGTTGTTTAAACTGCTTGGACAACATCGGGTAAAACCGAAAAAAATTGTTGTGGTCGGCGGAAGCAAGATTGCACGATTTCTCCTGAGATCATTTGAACCCTCTCATCACAGATCCATTGTACTTGTGGAACAAGATGCCGAGGTAGCAGCCCAGTTTGCACAATTGTTCCCTAATCTGCTTGTGGTTAAAAGCGATATTACCGACGAAACTATTTTTGATGATGAACGATTCGATACATTTGACCTGCTGATTAGCCTCACCGATAACGATGAACTCAATATTATTACCGCAAGCTATGCGAAGCGAGTTGGAGTTAAGAGTGCGATCGCCCTGATTAAAAACAACAACAACTATACACGGCTTGCCCGTCATCTCGATATCGATTCAGTTATCAGCGTGAGCGAAGCAACGGTCGATTCATTGCTCAAATATATGCGTGGAGCACACGTTTCAAGTGTTCACTCACTGTTCAATGGAAAGTTTGAAATTTTTGAGTTTATAATAAGCCAAGAGATGGGTGTTGCCGGAAAAAAACTCAAAGAAATCAACATGCGCAACAAAGGGGTTATTGCAGGTATTACAACACACAATGGCGAGAACATAATTCCTACTGGAGCCTACAAAATTGAAGCAGGAGATGTGTTGCTAGTCTGTGCCGGTCGCGAAGAACTCAACTTTGTTCAAAAAATATTCTCATAGAGGTTGTGCATGAACTGGAAACAAATCCTCCGATTATCGGGAACTATGCAGAGCATTATTGGTCTTTTTATGTTTATTCCGACCATACTTGCGGCAGTGTACGGTGAGTGGTTTGCTTTCCGGGCATTCATTGTATCATTAATTATTATTGTCATTTACGTTTCTATTATTCTCACAATCGGCCGAGGATGGAAGTCCCGCACACTGAATGTTCGCGATGTGTATCTCTTTGTAACGCTCACATGGGTTGTGGCCAGTGCGCTTGGGGCAATTCCACTTCATCTTACCCACACGACCGAGAACTTTGCCAGTGCATACATGGAAATTATGAGTGGATTCACTACTACCGGACTCACCACCCTTGCAGATATTGAAGCCTCACCTCGTTCCATCCTTTTCTGGCGTTCCCTCACGCATTGGCTTGGGGGAATGGGTATTGTAGTGTTATTCGTTGCCCTCTTGCCTCTGGTCGGAGTTGAGGGTTTTCAGTTGTTTGGAGCTGAGGCAGTAGGACCGACTAAGAGTAAACTCACCCCTAAAATCAAGAACACTGCACTTATTCTTTGGCTCATCTATGTAGGGATAACCCTTTTGGAAACCATCTTACTCGTTATCGGAGGTCTTCCTCTTTACGATGCACTCACGGTGACTTTTGGTTCAGTTGCGACAGGCGGATTTGTTACAAAAAATGCATCTATTGGACACTATGCAAGTGCCTATGTTGATATTGTGGTTACCATATTCATGGTCATGGCAGGGGTAAATTTCTCTCTCTACTTCGCCCTCATCCGCAAAAAATTCACCATGGTATGGCGAGATACAGAGCTCAAAGTCTATTTGGCAATCTATGGAATTGCTACCGCCATTGTCACCGTGAGTCTCGTGATTAATAATACCTACCAGGAAATTGGGACTGCCTTACGTTATGGAGCATTCCATACTGCGTCCATTATGACCACAACAGGATTCGCCAGTGCAGATTATGGATTATGGCCGGTTCTTCCCCAAGCCGTGCTTCTCTCGCTCATGTTTATCGGAGGTTGTGCCGGGTCGACTGGCGGTGGAATTAAGGTTACTCGCCTTATCACCATGTTTAAACTCGGAAGACAGAATATTCGCTCTTTGCTCCACCCACGTGGAATATTTACGATTCAGAGTGAATCCGAAAAAATCGCTTGGAAAACGGTGAATGCCATTGCCGGTTTTATTGCCATCTATATAGCATTGGTGCTTGCTTCGACCCTTGTGGTGGCATCGGCAGGGTATGATTTGCTCAGTTCCTTTGCTGCCGGGTTGATTTCTGTTGGTAATATTGGACTGGGATTGGAGGGTGTTGGTCCTTCAGGAATTGGTTTTGGGCCTATGCCGAACTATGTGAAATGGTTTTTATCACTCATGATGCTTGCTGGTCGATTGGAAATTTATACTGTGTTCGCTATCTTCACCCGTACGTTCTGGAAGCGCTAGATTCAGGCATGTGCCGTATTCGCTTATAGTACTCGCGTCTTTGAGCGTATCTATTCGTTTCAGCTTACATCTGAATATACTTATTTGACCCGGTTATTAAAATAGTTTCGAACCCTTCTCACGCTCATGTTCAGCGACAGGAAAATGAGGAGACACACAGCAACAACCATCACGCTTGATGACCAGGAAAGAAGCTGAGAACTTTGAATTGCACGCAAGTTAAAAAAGTCACCGGCAACCACTCCCCAACAGGCACTCACAATAACTGAAAGAACAATATCGGTAACTGAAGGTTTCCCATAGCGAATGCGTAATGCAAGAAACATGAGTGATACGAGCGATACCGCGTATGTTGGAAGTGCAATGGCAACCGACCACCCAATAGTGCCGGACGTAAGATAATCAAGTACTACAAAATATGGTGCTATGGCAATAATCGCTGTAGCAAACCCTTTTGTGCGAAGATGTTGAGAAAGCATCCAGGGAAATATTGCCACAATCCACAGTAATAGTAATGATACATTCACGATGAATGACCAGGTGAGGATAAGGTCGCCAAAATCGATAACAGTGAGAAGCACTGCAGTGAGAATTATGTACCAGGTACCAATTTTTTGAAATGTGGGACGTACGAAGAGTGCAACTAAAATATACGATCCACCAAGAATTACGCTGCCAATGGGAATCCACGGAGAGAAAGTGCCATCGAGTGCAAAGGTTGTGATAATCAGAGTGATAACGGCAATCGACATAAATGCAATCACCAGCTCAATAACTCCCTTTCGTGTTTTATCCAGCCGCTGGTACTCATCAGCCGAATGTTTCTTCAAGTCATCGGTAATTTTCGGGAAAAGCGGGTCCTGTTGAACACCGATTATTTCTGGTGGAGCAACTACTGGCGTCTGACAGAGTGGGCAAATAGTGCTCCCCTCTTCTAATTTAACGCCGCAGCGTACACAATATGCCATATGTCTACCTCAATTTCTCTTCATGAAACGTATTACCATCTTCGCTGGGCAATCGGTTAGTTGAAACTTCAACGGGAATTCCCTTTTTCACTAATTCAGAAAGGAGTTCCCTCTCAAAATCGGTCCGTGCAGCAAAAATACTACTGCAATTGAGTGAAAGATATCCATTAGTACCAATTGCAGACCACGATATTTTGTTAACTTTACTCGGGGATAGATAGAAGTCGAGCCGTTCAACCACTTCCTGCATTCCAGGGGGTAACGATACGTTTCCTAGGTTACTTATGACGGTGCTATAGATGCCATCGCCATAGGAATCACTCAGCAGCTTCATGAGTGGATTCTTGAAAACAAATGGTGCGTAGCGAATTGCTGGAGTCCTTCTTCCAGCCACATTTCGAGCAACCTGCATACTGAGTGTTTTTGTATTCACCTCGCTGCGCATCTGATGCATAATCTGATTCAGAATTTCATCAAATTCATAGTGTCCGAGTCGAGGATCAATCCCAACCACAATAAACAGAGTAAAGTTGCGCATTGAATGTGACCCGAACACTTTTCTGATATTCACCGGCACCGAAATACGTATTGGTCTATATTTTGATTGTCGTTTGACTGTAGTTTCCTGGATACGCTGCAAGGCAGCTATAAGCTCGGCAACGAGATACTCAGTAATGGTCACCTGATAGGAGGCACTAACCCGTTTGAGATCGGCAATAGCAATTCGAGCAGAAATCACCTGAACATCATCAGTCAGATCGCCATGAGCTGGCATGTGAAAAGCCTTACTCATAAAACCGAATACCGACTTAATCGGTTTGTAGAATCGCTCAAAAGAATCCTCCTGCTCTTCAGGATTCATTTTCGTACCGGGTACAAATATTTGGGAATCAGAGCCAACTTCATGCCCGGAGAGTTTTAGATACTCTGCGACAAGCGACTTAAGAAATACAAGTCCACCTGTACCGTCTGTGAGTGCGTGAAAGTATTCAACTACGATTCGTCTCTCGGTATATCTTACTTTAAACAGATACCCGTTCGCCCCTCGCTTTCTATGGATATATCCGCAGGGTGATGAGGTCTCAGGATAGACTTTGAGCGGTGCTTTATTAGGAAGGAAATAGTACCAATAAAACCCTTTGTGCAAAGAAACTGCAAAATAAGGGAACCGTTCGATCACGTGTTCCAGTGCTGTAAGAAGCCGTTCTGGATTCACCGATATAGTTAGGTCCATTGAGATTCTGAATACATGTGTGTTATAACGTGCCACCGTTGGGGGGTAGATGATAGCTGAGTTATCCAGCGGTAGCAAATCTTCGTTGTGCGTCCAGTTCCTCATGTATGCATTCTAGTGTAAATCGGAAAGCTGAGCAACGACATTACCATAACAAATCAACTTTGTACCCGGTACAAAGTTCGTTTGTAGAATGGAGATTTAACTAATTTAGCACGTTTTCGTTTTCCGTGAATTTCAATTTCTACCATATCGCCAAAAGAGAGTCCGGAATTACGTTCAATGAGAACATAGCCACAGAATATTCCGAGTGTTGGGCTTTTTGTACCGCTGGTCACAATTCCTATCTTTTTATCACCAAGATACACCGACAAACCATGGCGCGGCACAGAGGAATCAACCATCTCAATACCGCGAAGTGATCGGGGTATTCCATGAAGATGTTGCTTCAAAAGAGCCTCCTTTCCGCAAAAATCGGGTTTTTCAAGTTTCACAAACACCCCAAGATTTGCCTCAAGCGGTGAAATTTCATCCGATATCTCATGTCCATACAGCGGTAGTTTTGCCTCAAGTCGAAGCGTATCTCTCGCCCCAAGCCCACAGGGAATAAGGCCTTCAGGCTCCCCAGCCTGCAATAGTGCCTGCCACAGCGTTTCGGCATGTTCTGTATCACAATATATTTCAAACCCATCCTCGCCAGTATACCCATTTCTTGAAAGTAGGCATCGTACTCCAGCTATGTCGCAATCGGGAACAAAGCGAAAGAATGTCAGCTCTCCTGCCTGTGGAGAAATCTTACTGAGAATTTGCTCCGCAAGTGGTCCCTGAAGGGCAAACTGTATCGTGTGCTCTGTAAAATCAACAATTGACGGAATTGGTTCACCCTCTTTTGCTTTTGGATTATCATGGGTCATCCACAACAGATCCTTCTCTGTATTTGCGGCATTCATGACCACCCAATACTCTTCATTGGAAAATTTATACACAATCAGATCATCAACCACCGTCCCATTTGGATAACACATGAGTGTATATACTATCTGACCGACTTCCATACTTGTAACAGTATTGGTGACGAGATAATCGAGATATGCTGTGGCCTCTGGACCGGTAACCATACATCGACCCATGTGTGAAATATCGAACAAACCGGCTCGCTGCCGTACTGCATGATGTTCTGCTATTATTCCTTCTTCATAATGAAGAGGAAGCTCCCACCCGCCGAATTCCATGAATTTCACATTTGTATCGTTTTTATAGGTATTGTAGAGTACTGTGTGGTGCATAACTCCTCCTTGTTTTGTTACTCGCATTACTAGTTTCATGACATAATGATGCTGTCGTCATGACTCATGCATTATAGAGGTAAATACACATGATTGCAAAAGATATTGCCGATTCCCGCCGATTTAGGTTGTCAATTTGCAGATAGTGCTTCGTGCACTGCCTCTACCAAAATCTTTACCTTTTGAGCATCGTCATCGTTTTTTGGTTGATATTCGGTAACTGCACATCCCACAATTTCATAATGTTCGCCTAATTCACGAATAGTTGTTACGAGATCA
>CAZTUL010000051.1:0-16347 GCA_964616275.1 uncultured Spirochaetaceae bacterium
GCCAATCAGCACATCACCACCGTCAAAGACGGTGGATTTCTAAGACTGATTAAAGCATGCTCAGGGGAATCGTGCGAAAGCAGCTCGAGAATTGGGAATTACTGAACGTATCATGGGATTAAGAATTGAAAAATTCCATATTAATACTGAAAAGTATAAAGTACCATAACCTACCAAAATGTAGCTTTTGACATATAGTACTACCTGTTGGTAGGATTTCTCTCCCTATGGGAAACTCTTTATTTCTATAGATAATACAAGTGTAATCAAACAATAGATAATTTTAATTCACAATATAATAAGTAGTTATATTGCTATCCACAATAATTTCTTGTGCACCTCTAGTGTATTGGCATGCAGAATGCAAAGACCTTACCAACACAATCCACAGGAGGACAGCATGAAGAATCGACGTTTTGTATTCGTGATGCTATTTTGTTTTGTTGGTACGCAAGTTATATGGTGTACCGATGTAGAGGAAATACTGTACTTGCATCAACAGGCACTTGATATGATTTGGTTATTGTTGGCAGCTGCATTGGTATTTTTCATGCAGGCGGGATTTGCCATGGTAGAAATTGGTCTCACCCGAGCAAAAAACGCAGGAAACATTATCATGAAAAATCTCATGGATTTCAGTGTAGGAGCAGTAGTGTTCTGGGCTGTCGGTTGGGCGTTCATGTATGGATCCTCAGTAGGCGGTTTTATTGGAAACTCGCAGTATTTCATTGCTGGAGCAGATAATATTCTGTTTCGAGATTGGATGTTCCAGGTAGTTTTCGCAGCTACTGCCGCGACCATAGTCTCCGGTGCAATGGCTGAACGGACTCGATTTGTTGCATACCTTCTCTACAGCATCGTAATCTCGGGGATCATATATCCAGTATCAGGTCATTGGATTTGGGGTGGCGGATGGCTATCGGAACTTGGTTTCCATGATTTTGCCGGTTCTACAGTAGTACATTCTGTAGGCGGCTGGGCGGCACTCGTAGGAGCAATTACCCTTGGTCCTCGTATAGGGAAATTTGTTACCCAGAATGGAAGAACAACCTCAAAAGCGATATGTGGACACAATTTGCCATTAGCGAGTCTAGGTGTTTTTATTCTCTGGTTTGGCTGGTACGGTTTCAATGCAGGTTCAACCTTAAGTGGAACTGATGCAACCATGGCAACCGTCGCTGTGACAACGACCTTGGCCGCATCGGCAGGATCTATAGGGGCAATGATACTATCCTGGATTAAATTCAAAAAGCCTGATGTGAGCATGACACTGAATGGGGCTCTAGCAGGTCTTGTAGGTATTACCGCTCCCACGGCTGTGGTCACTCCATCTGGAGCATTAATCATTGGAGTCATTGCAGGATTACTCGTGGTTATATCAGTCCAATTCATTGATTCCAGACTGCATATAGACGACCCAGTAGGTGCGGTAAGTGTACACGGAGTCTGTGGAGTGTGGGGAACGCTGGCAGTAGGACTGTTTGGTAATACCGAACAGGTTCAAGGTCTCTTCTATGGCGGCGGCTTCCACCAATTGGGAATTCAACTGATTGGTGTAATTGCAGTAGGAGCCTGGGTATTGCTTACTTCAACATTACTATTTGGCATTATCAGGAAAACAGTGGGACTGCGAGTGGAAAAACAACAAGAGCTGGCCGGACTCGATCTATCTGAGCATAGCAGCGAATCATATAGTGGTTTCCAAATTTTCACGACCATGTAAGGAGAAACTTAAAATGAAACTGATTATCGCATATGTACAGCCGGATAAACTTACTGCAGTCAAACAGGAATTGTATAAACGGGAAATATTTAAAATCTCTGTAACGAATGCAATGGGGTGCGGACAACAGAGAGGATATACCGAAGTCTATCGCGGTGTAGATATTGAAGTGAATCTGCTCCGCAAAGTACGTATTGAAATTGCGGTGAATGACGATTTTGTACAAGCAACCACGGAGGCAATACTCGTTGGAGCCGGCACTCATTCCATAGGAGATGGGAAAATTTTCATACTGCCTGTTGAACAGTGCATTCGAATCCGCAATAACGATACTGGACCATCTGCAATAGGCTAATTCCCTACATACATGTAGCTTTTTACGCGCAATACCTACAAAAATGTAGGTATTTGCCAACTCAAAAATTATTATCTCTTTTCAATATATATAGATAGGTAAGTTGGCACACTTGTTGCTTGTATATGCAAAATCGGCGAAGGGAGAATTTCAAATGACTGGATGCATTGATTATACAAAAACCTCACTCTTAGAGGTATATGGCGAGCATTGTTTTAGCGATTCAGTAATGCGCGAACGGTTACCTAGTAAGGTTTATCATGAATTGAAGGCAATACAAATCGGAGAGAAACACTTCTCTTCTCAAGTCGCTGAAGTTGTAGCAAATGCCATGAAAGATTGGGCAATTGAACGAGGGGCTACACATTTCACTCACTGGTTCCAACCGCTCACAGGTCTTACTGCAGAGAAACATGACTCTTTCATCTCTCCTTGTTCAGACGGGTCTATACTTCTCGAATTTTCAGGAAAAGAGCTGATTCAAGGAGAACCGGACGCATCATCCTTTCCAAATGGTGGATTGAGAGCAACTTTTGAAGCACGAGGATACACTGCATGGGACACAAGCTCTCCTGCAGTGATTAAGGATGTACAAGGAGTAAAGACCCTTATCATTCCCACGGCATTTATCTCCTATACTGGAGAAGCACTCGACAAGAAGGTTCCACTCTTACGATCTATGTCAGCAATAAATAGCACCGCATTACGAGTCCTTCGAGCTATGGGTAACACAACCTGTTCTCGAATATTCACCCATGTAGGTCCGGAGCAAGAATACTTCCTTATTGACAAAGAATACTACGATAAACGGTTAGATCTTCGACTCTGCGGACGTACTGTATTAGGAGCAAAAAGTGCTAAGGGACAAGAAATGGCTGACCACTACTTCGGGGCAATAAAAGAACGAATCGCCGTATTCATGAAAGAATTGAACTATGAATTGTGGCGTCTTGGGATATCTGCTAAAACTCAGCATAATGAAGTAGCACCCAATCAGTTTGAGATTGCCACAATTTATGAATCGGCAAACATTTCAACAGACACTAATCAGTTACTCATGGAGACAATAAAAACCGTAGCTCAGCATCATGGCTTAGTAGCATTACTTCATGAAAAACCGTTCGAAGGAGTCAACGGTTCGGGAAAACACAACAACTGGTCTATTGCAACAGATGATGGTCAGAACTTACTTGGACCGGGCGATAGCCCGGGAGAAAATGTCCAATTTCTTCTATTTCTCACCTCAATCATCAAGGCTGTCGATCAATATGGAATCCTGCTTCGTCTCTCTGCTGCAACAAGTGGAAATGATCATAGACTTGGAGCTAACGAAGCTCCTCCCGCAATCGTTTCGCTCTATCTTGGAAACGCGTTAACTGAAATTTTAGATTCTCTAGCAGAAGACAGACCCATAGTAAAGCGCGACGGGAAACGTGTAGAGCTCGGCCTCACAACCATACCAACCTTCCCCTCGGATGATACCGACAGAAACAGAACATCTCCTTTTGCTTTCACAGGAAATAAATTCGAGTTCAGAATGGTTGGATCTTCACAATCACTTGCCGGTCCTAACACTATGTTGAATGTGGCGGTCGCCGAGGTGCTCCTTGAAGTCGCTGAGCGTTTGGAGAAATCAAAGGAAATATTAACAGAGGCAAAATCCATAATAAGAGAATTCTATTCCGCTCATAAAAAAATAATTTTTAATGGAAATGGCTACTCAACCGACTGGACAAGGGAGGCTCAAAACCGAGGACTCCCAAATCTTACCAGTGCTGTTGACGCGTTAGTACATCTTGATGACCCTGAATTTATTCATCTATTTGAAAAACATCATGTTTTCAGTGCAGCAGAGCTTAAATCTCGTAAAGAGATCTATTTGGAGACGTACTCGGAACAATTGCATATTGAAGGTTCAGTAATGGTGAAAATGGTTAGACAGATGGCGATCCCAGCTGCTCATGCATATTTAGATAAAATTATAACTTCACTCGAATCTCAAAAAAGAGCAAATCTATCTCCTCAGACTCAACAACAGTTAGCACAGGTAATATTTGACCATCTTGAATCAGCCTTGAAGGCCATCAGTATACTCGAAGACTCTCTCATTGAAGCAGAGATGATTACAGATGTTCCAACGAAAGCACGATATTATCGTGATGCTGTGGTACCGAAGATGTCCCAAGTGAGAAGGCATGTTGATGCATTAGAGCTTCTCTCTGATGCTGCTGCGTGGCCCTACCCCTCGTACGAAGATATGCTATTTCGCCTCTGAATCAACTTTATAGTTCACACCAGTTTGAGGAGGACCTATGGAAGACAGAAGGGAACAGATAACGGTAGAAACGCTAAGGAAAGAAGTACTACGTACTGGCAGTTACGGACTCTATAATACTGCCTTTGAACACGACAGTTGTGGAGTCGGATTTGTAGCACATCTTGATGGGATTCCGCGCAAATCTATCATTACCCAGAGTCTGCAAGTCCTTGAAAACATGGAACATCGAGGAGCCGTTGGAGGAGATGCTCAAACAGGTGATGGGGCAGGGATAATGCTGCAAATACCAGATCAGTTTCTTCGGAAGACAGTCCCACACATAATTCCTTCAGAGGTTCAAAACTATGCTGTTGGTGTAGTTTTTCTTCCGAAACAGGAGACTGAATGCCAATTCTATATGAAAGCTATTGAGCAAATATCGAAAAAGGAAGGCTTCCAGTTTCTTGGCTGGAGAGATGTTCCTGTATGCTCAAACATTCTCGGAGCAATGGCAATGGAGACTGAACCGTCGACTAAACAGTGGTTTCTTTCACATAAGATCCTCGAAGGAGATGATTTACAGCGAGCTCTCTATATTCTGAGAAGAAAAATTGAGAAATCATTTTTATCATCGGATAACGATACGACACAATGTTATGTGTGCAGTCTCTCTCATACGATACTCATCTATAAAGGGATGCTCACGGGGAACCAGGTGGGACAATATTTTACCGATCTACTTCATCCGGACATTGCAAGTGCTTTTTGTATTGTACATTCACGATTCAGTACGAACACACTTCCGCAATGGAAATTAGCTCAACCATTCAGACATATAGCGCACAACGGAGAGATAAACACACTTCGAGGGAATATTAATCGGCAGAAAGCACGAGAAGGATTCATGTCTTCGCAACTACTGGGGGCAGAGCTTGATGCAATAACACCAATTATTGACAATACAGGAAGTGATTCTGCTGTATTCGACAACGTATTGGAACTATTCACGATGGCTGGTCGAAGTATTCCTCACGTCATGATGATGATGATTCCTGAAGCCTATGGTCCAGACATTCAGATGAGTGCTGACAAACGAGCTTTCTACGAATATCACTCGATTCTCATGGAACCATGGGATGGTCCCGCTGCCATGGTATTCACTGATGGACGATACGTAGGGGCAACACTAGACCGAAATGGTCTCAGGCCAGCACGATATACCATAACTCAAGATGGACTTGTAGTTCTTGCCTCTGAGACAGGGGTATTGGACATTCCTGTTGAACAAATTAGAGCTAAAGGAAGATTGTTGCCTGGGAAAATGTTTTTAGTGGATTTGCAACAACACACTATCGTTCCCGACAATGTTATTAAATCAAAGCTCTTCCGCCAGTATCCATACCGAAGATGGGTTAAGGATAGTCGTATTGAATTACGCGGATTATTTGCTCCATCTGGAGTTCCCTCAATAGAGAAACAGGAATTGCTTGAAAAACAAATACTCTTTGGATATACAGACGAAGATATTAAAACAATTATTACTCCTATGGCCATACAGGGACAGGAAGCTATTGGGTCCATGGGTAATGACACTGGTCTTTCGGTATTCTCCGAACATCAGCACTTGCTATTCTCTTATTTCAAGCAAATGTTTGCCCAAGTAACAAATCCGCCCATTGATCCTCTCCGTGAACAATTGATGATGTCTCTCGAAAGTTATATAGAAAACGAGAGTAACCCTCTTGATATTGACCAGCGTCAATATAGAAGTCTCAAATTAAACCACCCAGTTCTTAGTTCCCGAGATATGGCAAGAATTCGAAGTAATACGCACGAGGATTTGAAGACTGCAGATATTGACATAACGTTCCCCGTAGAAACTGGTATAAATGGAATAGAAACAACGATGAACCGTATTTTTCAGGAGGCAATACAGTGTGTAGATCGGGGAGTTTCCCTGCTTATTCTCACCGATACACATGCCGGTAAAAACCGAGTGGCAATACCTTCTTTACTCGCAGTCTCTGGTCTTCACCACTTTATGCTCGAAAAACGGTTGCGTGGTCGAATTGGTATCATCATTGAAACAGGTGAGGTGAGAGAGGTCTCCCATTTTGCAATACATGTGGCCTTCGGCTGTGATGCAATATCACCCTATATAGCTTTTGCAACAGTACGGCAACTTGCTGAATCGGGAGATTTGGGAAAGCTAAGTCCAGAACTCGCAGCAGACAATTATGTCAATGCAGTGAAAAAGGGATTATTGAAAACATTCAGCAGAATGGGAATATCAACACTTCATAGTTTCTTCAACACACAACTCTTTGAGGCTGTGGGCCTCAGTGAAGAACTTATCCAAGCCTACTTCACAGGAACTATATCCCGAATTGGAGGCATTGGACTTCAAGAACTTGCCGACGATGCACTATACCGGTATAGATGTGCCTATCCCGCAACCCTGGCAGGACCAACTCTTCGTGAACCCGGAGGAGCCTACAGATACCGAAGAAATGCTGAAGCACACTATTGGTCACCAGAGACCATCACACTTCTTCAACAAGCTACCCAAACAAATGACTATTCGCTGTATAAAGAGTTCTCCGCAAAAATGGATACTGCTTATCGTAATCATGGAGAACTCCGGGGTCTTCTTGAGTTCACACAGAATAACCCAATCTCACTTGATGAAGTAGAATCAGTAGAATCAATTATGAAACGATTCGTATCTGCCGCGATGTCTATTGGATCCATTAGCAAAGAAGCCCACGAAACGATTGCCATTGCAATGAACCGTATCGGTGCAAAAAGCAATAGTGGTGAGGGGGGTGAAGATCCACAACGAATAGTCCCTTTGCCGAACGGAGATTCCATGCGTTCTCGCATTAAGCAAATTGCTTCTGGAAGGTTTGGAGTTACGACCGAATATATTATGAGTGCCGATGAAATACAGATTAAAATGGCTCAAGGTGCAAAACCGGGAGAAGGTGGACAGTTACCCGGTGCCAAGGTTACAGACTATATAGCAAAAATACGACATACAGTACCAGGTGTTACACTCATCTCTCCCCCACCTCATCACGATATTTACTCAATAGAAGATTTGGCTCAACTCATTTATGATCTAAGGGAAGTGAATAATTCCGCTGAAATTTCTGTCAAGTTAGTTTCAGAAGCGGGAGTAGGAACTATAGCTTCCGGGGTAGCAAAAGCGAAAGCCGATAGAGTTCTCATATCGGGATATAATGGAGGAACTGGGGCATCTCCTCTTACAGCGATACGCCATGCTGGGTTGCCATGGGAACTTGGCCTTGCAGAGACACAACAGGCTCTCGTCCTGAACAATTTACGAGATCAAATTATCGTACAGGTTGATGGACACTTAAAGACAGGAAAAGATTTAACGATTGCAGCACTTCTTGGAGCTGAAGAATTTGGTTTTGGCACATCATTACTCATTTCTCTTGGATGCATGATGGTGAGAAAATGCCATCTAAATACGTGTCCTTTTGGGGTAGCTTCACAAGATCCTGCATTAAGAAAACTCTTTCGAGGTAAAGCAGATTTCATAGTCAATTTCCTGCGATTTGCTGCTCAAGAAATGCGAGAATATATGGCACAACTGGGATTTCGTTCAGTTCAAGAGATGGTAGGACGAGTAGATTTACTCACCTACTCCTCCAACCCTGAACGGAAACGAACAAGCAGCCTGCGTTTAGACCAAATAGTACAGTCCGAGCATGTGCATCTCAGAGTTCCTCTGAGTAGTACAGGAAAAAGAAAAACTCCAGCACCAACCAATCTCGATAACCAGATAAACCACCGGCTTCAACGATTCTGGCAGACTCCAACTCCAAAAGTTCTTAACTTGAAGGTAAAAAATACTAATCGTACTATAGGTGGAGCATTAAGTGGAAAAATTATTGAAAGATATGGTTCAAAAGGTCTTCCAGCTGACACATTAACACTACAGATGGAAGGATCGGCAGGTCAAAGTTTTGGGGCTTTTCTTGCTTCCGGCCTCACGCTGCGGCTGAAAGGTGAAGCAAATGATTATGTCGCAAAAGGCCTCAGTGGAGGAACTGTCATAGTATTACCACCTGATAATATTCGATTTAAGCCTGAAAAAAATGTTATCTGTGGGAACGTTGCACTGTATGGAGCAACTTCCGGTGCAGTGTTTATTCATGGCATTGCGGGTGAGCGTTTTGCTGTTCGTAATAGCGGGGCAGCTGCTGTAGTTGAGGGAGTAGGAGATCATGGGTGTGAATATATGACAGGTGGAGTCGTGGTAGTACTGGGAGATACCGGAAAAAATTTTGCAGCTGGGATGAGTGGTGGTGTTGCTTATGTCTATGACCCCGTTGAGCTATTTGACACACGTTGTAATTTAGACATGGTTGAACTTGAGAGTGTCTGGGATAAAAACGACAGGAAGGAACTACGAACACTTATAGAAAAACACGTACTACTCACTGGCAGTAGCTTGGCCAAAGGGATTTTAGATGATTGGGAAACTCAGTATCCACAATTTGTTAAGGTAATGCCGATTGAATATCGTAAAGTACTGGAAAGAATTAAGATGAATGAGGATAGGGACGATGAAACGATGTCTGCAACCGAGGAGGTGTACCATGAGTAAAACCGATGGATTTTTAACTATTCCTCGTACAGACCCTCCCCTTAGAAAAATTCGTTCAAGGATTGCAGATTTTAAAGATGTAAAATCGTCTCTCTCCGATGACCAAGTATCGAATCAGGCTTTGCGATGCCTCGATTGTGGGATTCCTTTTTGCCATATGTACGGATGCCCCCTTGGAAATCGAATACCCGACTATACTGATGCAATCACGAAAGGTCACTGGCGAGAAGCCCTTGAATTACTGCACTCGACAAACAATTTTCCTGAGATAACTGGTAGAGTTTGCCCGGCACTGTGTGAAGCTGCATGTACGCTCTCAGTAAACTTTTCACCTTCCTTATGCCAGCACATTGAATTACGCATTGTGGAGCATGGGTGGTCAAAGGGCTGGATTATTCCAGAACCACCAAAAGTCCAAAGTGGATATCGTGTAGCAGTAGTTGGATCCGGTCCATCAGGACTCACTGTTGCCCAACAGTTAAGAAGAACTGGTCATAACGTTGTGGTGTTCGAAAAGGCTCAACATCCTGGCGGTATACCTATGTATGGCATTCCGAATTTCAAACTTGAAAAGTGGATAATTGAAAGAAGAGTGGATCAGATGCGAAAAGAAGGAGTGATTTTTGAAACAGAGGTAACCGTGGGGTCAGATATTTCCGCTCATTATCTGGCACAGAGATTCGATGCTATTGTTTTAGCCACTGGAACACCCGTTCCTAGAGATTTGTCTGTACCAGGAAGATCTGCACAGGGTATCTGCTTCGCTCTTGATTTTCTGACCCAGCAAACCAACTTAGTATTGGGTAATCCACCACCTGAAAAACAACTGATTAATCCGAAAGATAAACATGTGGTAATTATTGGAGGGGGCGATACAGGATCAGATTGTGTTGGGACTGTTCTTAGACGAGGTTGTGCCTCAGTGATGCAGCTGGAACTCTTACCTAAACCATCGTCGGAGCGACAACCGGATAACCCTTGGCCTCAATGGCCAAAGATTCTTCGTACTTCAAGCTCGCACAAGGAGGGAGGAGAAAGACTATGGAGTGTAAAAACCACTAGCTTCATTCAAAAGAATCACATGTTAACTGGAGTGAACTGCACTCGTGTTAGATGGAAAGATGGAACATTTATAGAAATCCCTGGAACAGAATCAATAATTAAGGCTGATCTCGTGTTGCTGAGCATGGGATTTCTTAAAAGTAATCTCACTACACTTCCCATTGAATTTTGCAAGCAAAACGCTTCCCAGGAAAACAACAGAGAGATGGAACAACCTGGTATCCATCAGAAAGTATTTATTACAGGAGATGCTGCGATGGGGCCTTCCTTGGTCGTACACGCAATTAATTCAGGGAGAATATGTGCGGAAAGAGTAAACAATTTTCTCAAAACTAAGTAATGTATTTTCTCAGTGGAAGGTCCTGTTTTTTAAGTACCTGCATTACCACATGTAATCTGAAGAACACAGTGATATCTAAATAGTATTCGCGTCAGAAAGGTCCATAAAAATGGACCTGGAAAAGATTTTATTGACAAATTGTTTAACAGGAAAACAGACTATATTCAGCTGAAATATATACTTGAGACTTCCAATTTTCATAGAGAATAATGCGGGGGGTTAAAGTGTCAGATTATACTTCCTTGTTAGTATCACTAACTATTTTTATTACAAGCGGCATAATCGGTGGAATTCTTGCAGTAAAATGGAATCGGAATAGATTTCTCTACTTCTTTCTTGGATTTTTTCTAGGATTAATCGGTATCGCAATTATCGTATTGATTGGAAAAAAGAAGGAAATAAAAAACCCTGAAGCTTCCACTACTTCTAATCTATCAATACAGAAATAATTATGACATCAGTATACAATATTATACTCTTTAAAATACCTCTTACGCATTAGATACGATTTTCTTCCATAAAAAATAATTCCACTGGTGACAGATGGTAATATATTATATATGATTACCTATGAATGTGATGTATACCATTCGTGTGGGTTCTAGTCTCTCAGGATTTACTCCAACTGTCTTATTACCCTTAAAACCCTGAGCTTTTCTAGGGAGTTTCGATTTACTATTTGGAGAATTCTTGAGTATGGCTGCAATACTTATTATCGGAGTATCCGATTTTGAAAAAACCTCTATTCGAACCATCTTAGCTGAACATACAGTACTACAGGCAACACATAGAAATGATGCACTCACTATCCTTTCTCAAAACGAAGATGTGTTTCTTATAATAGCTGAGCTGAAATCACTTGGAACGAGCTGTTCACAAGTATTAGATGACATCACTACGCTTCCTCAGTTCATCAGACGACATATTATCCTGCTCACCAGTGATGATGAAGATATTCATGAAATAGAAAATCTTCCTTTAGAACCACATATCATGGCATGCAGGAGTGAAGAAACAAAACTATTGCACACCCTCATCGTTCTACAGTTAGAACGTAGACACCGCAGGGAACTTATGCAGAGATTAAGGGAACAAACCTCTTTGTTTAATTCAATACTCTGGCAATCACCTGTGGGCATTGCAATATCTCAGGGAAACTGTCCGAGTGGGAATGATAAAGACGACCTCTTTGTCGTGAACCCTATATTTGAACAGATTACTGGAAGGACAAGAGAAGAACTATTGAGCCTAGGATGGGTACACATAACACATCCGGATGATGTCGCTGTTGATTTACAAAATTATCACAAGCTGATGACCCAGGAAATTCAGGGCTATCATATGGATAAGCGCTACATAAAACCTGACGGATCCATCGTCTGGGTTCATATGATAGTCGCCCGCATAGATTTTCCTAATACAAACACTCAAAAACATATCAGCATTATCCAAGATATCTCTGATCGTAAGGCTATTGAAGAAGCCCTCATAGAAAGTGAGAGAAGTAAAAGCGTACTGCTCACCCATCTCCCTGGTATGGCGTATCGATGCAACTATGATCATGACTGGACCATGCAATACGTTTCTGCTGGATGTTTTGACCTCACTGGATTCACATCTGAAGAATTACTGTACAACAAAAAACTTTCATACAACGAAATCATTGCACCAGAATATCAAAAGCTACTGTGGAATGAATGGGAACACTGCTTATCGCTCCATATACCATTTAAACGTGAATACGAGATTATTACTGCTCAGAAAGAGCGTAAATGGGTCTTGGAAATTGGACAGGGAGTATACAGCGAAACAGGAGAAATTGAAGCACTCGAAGGTATCATTCTCGATATAACAGAGCGAAAAAAAGCCGAAAACGAACTTACGTATCATCACGACCACGACTTGTGGACAGGCCTCTATAATCGTCGCTATTTCATTCAACTGCTCAAACAGGATCTCAACCATTCTATAGATGAAAGAAAACGGGCAATCATTGGTTTTAATCTCAGTACCATACACCTTCTCAGTATACGCTATGGATTTCAGTATAGTCAGGAAGTCATGAAAAAAGTGGCCCGTGCATTACTCATTCATTGTAATCAACATATTCAACTCTTCAATACGTATGAGAATCGATTCGTCTATTATGTAACCAAGTATGAGACACGGGAAGATCTGTTAGCTATCACCCGTAAAGCTTCTCAAACTATTGATTCAATACTCTCTGTTGAGCGAATAAACTGGGGAACCGGGATTATTGAAATTGATCAGCATAATCAGCAGGATATTGAACAACTATTGAGAAATCTGCTCATTGCTTCCGAAAGATCTACAATCTCCTCCGAAGAAGATTTTCCAATGTGTTTTTTTGATGATTACATGAAAGCCCAGATTGATAGAGAAGAATACATTACTCAAGAACTGACCCAAATCCTATCAGACAAACATCCTGAACGACTAATTCTCCATTATCAACCGATATTTGATCTGAAAACAAAGCGTATATATGGGTTTGAAGCACTTGCTCGCTTAAAGAGTGATAAATTTGGCCTCATCTCGCCGCTCGAATTTATCCCAATTGCGGAAAAGACGAAACTCATTATTCCTCTAGGAGAAATTATTCTTCGTCAGGCATGTTCATTTTTAAACACTATGAAATCAAACGGCTACGAGAACATACGTATCTCAGTGAATATTTCTCCAATTCAATTACTTGACCCGAGTTTTATGGATATGCTTCGAACATGCTTTTGTGAAACTCAGATCGATTCAACCTCTATAAATCTTGAGATAACTGAATCTGCAGTATCCTTTAACTTCGAGGAGGTAAACTCCATACTTGGGGAAATGAAAAAGCTTGGTGTTGATATTGCCCTCGATGATTTTGGAACCGGATATTCTTCCCTCTCACGAGAAAGGGAGCTTCATGTTGACATCATCAAAATCGATAAATTATTTATTGATCGGATGCTCTCCTTGAAACCAGAAGAGGCCATCACTCAAGACATCATCTCAATGGCACATCGACTTAATCAGCGTGTTATTGCTGAAGGTGTAGAAAATGAACAGCAACTCGAATATCTTCAGCAATTTGGGTGCGACATGATTCAAGGTTATGTAATGAGCAAGCCTGTTGACCATACTCTTGCATACAATCTCTTAACCATACATAATCCACGAGGGTGTAAAGATACATGACAAATGAAGAACAATTCAAATTGGGCAAATCATGAGAGCAAGTAAACAGATTTCTATTAGCGGTTCAATAATATTACTCTTCACAAGCATCCTTCTTGTTACAATTGTAAGTATCGGATATCTGGTATTTTCCAGATGGTATGAAACAACTGACAAAACTATTCAGACAATTTCAGAATCTATCAGTGACTCTATTTATGAAGAGATTTCCAGCTTCATGCACATTCCACTAAATATAAATGACGTAAACCAAAAAATTATCACCAATGGTGTCTTTGACATGCAGAATCAGTCCAGCAGAGAAAAATTCTTTGTCGGAGTACTCTCTTCTTGTAAGGAGGAGATTTATAGCTTTAGTTACGGAACCGCCCAGGGTGAATACTATGGTGCACGAAGAAATGAGTTGGGTGCTATCGAAATCATGCGTAACAACGCTACTACCGGAGGAAATTCCTGGTACTATGCAGTTAATGATGATCTTACGGCAGGAAATCGCGTGGTAGAAGCTGGAAAATTTGATCCTCGCACTAGAGCTTGGTATAAAATTGCCGAAGAACGAGGTGTTCCAGCAATGTCTCCCGTCTATAAGCATTTTATCATGAATGACCTCACGATATCTGCAGCTCATCCTATTTATGATAGCCATGGAACTCTTAAAGGAGTTCTCGGTACGCATACTCTCCTTTCAGACCTCGGTTCTTATATCTCTGAGGCAGTTCAACCATATAACGGATTTGCCCTCATAATTGAAAAAGAGACCGGTTCATTTATTGCTAATTCGATGGGACTCGCTAACTTTACCATGTCGACAGATGGACTTCTGATTCGCAACAACATTCAGGATGTTCAGGTTGAAGCAATCAGAGAGCTCTATGCACAGTATCAGACACAGGGGTCTATGCATAGCATAGTCGATGATGGTAATGAACGATTTAACACCCGCATCCGTGAATTAGAGATTGAAGGGATGTCATGGGTCATTATATCTGCAATACCCACTAGTTCCTTATTGGGAAATATTGAAAACAGCATCAATATGACCATAATTATGGGACTGATTGGTATGATAGTCTCGTTGACTCTCTATTTTATTTTTACACGACGCATGCTCAAACCAATGAATAATCTGCTTCAGGTTGCCGAATCACTATCTTCGGGTAATCTCAGCCAGCGAGTCGAGATAACACGAGAAGATGAAATCGGCAGAATAGCGAAAAGTATGAACAAGGTCGCCGATTCAATGCAATTCTTAATCAACAATCTTGAAGATCAGGTGAAAATTCGAACCGATGAGCTGCAACTAATTTTAGATTCAACGGCAGAAGCCATATATGGTATAGACATCCAAGGGAACTGCACTTTTTGTAATTCCAGTTCGATTCATCTCTTAGGGTACTCACGGAGTGAAGATTTGCTTGGGAAAAATATGCATGTGCTCATCCATCACTCTAGAGAAGACGGTTCAAAGTTCCCTATAGACGAGTGTAGGATTTTCAAAGCAATCAGAGAAGGCAGAGGGTATGAAGCGGAGGATGAAGTCTTTTGGAAAGCTGATGGCACTAGCTTCCCTGTTGCGTACCATGCGTATCCGAAAGTTCGTGAAGGCACAATACTGGGTGGAGTAGTCACTTTCATGGATATTACTGAACGAAAACAAAAAGAGACTCAAATAGATTATCTCAGTAGTCATGATCCTCTCACAACACTGTTTAATAGAAGCCGGTTTGAAGAGTTGTCCCGCCAAATCGATATTCCGGAAAATCTTCCCATCTCCGTGATTTTTGCCGATATTAACGGATTAAAAATGACAAATGATATTTTTGGGCATTCTGCCGGCGATGAGATGATAAAACAATCTGCTGCAATTATTAAACGGGCTTGTAGGGAAAACGATATTGTAGCACGCATCGGAGGCGATGAATTTGTTGTGTTGTTACCAAAAGTATCAGAATCTGAGGTACTGTCTATTATTGAGCACATGCGATTTCAGTTCAAACAAGTTAAGATTGAGGCTATCTCTTGCAGTATCTCGATTGGTTCAGATACAAAACACACACCTGAGAAATTACTTAAAGAACTCCTCATAAATGCTGAAAATGATATGTATCATGATAAAACAATTCATCGTCAATCGGTAAATAAAGCAGTATTCAAAGACCTCATAAAGTCCTTACATAGCAGAAGTATAAAAGAAAAGGAGCATTCGAATTCAGTTCGAGAAATCAGCAGATCAATCGGACTGTCCCTACAACTTACTGCGACTGAAATTACTAAATTACAGCGAGCTGCTTTTTATCATGATATTGGTAAAGTAGCTTTACAGTCATCACTTCTGGATAAAGATAATCTTACAGATGATGAGATCGAAATCATGAAACAGCACCCGGTGATCGGCTACCGAATTCTCAATCTTTTTGATGATACTTTGAACCTTGCTGAATATGTATATTGTCACCATGAACGCTGGGACGGTAACGGGTACCCCCGCGGGCTTCGAGGCGAACAAATACCACTGCTTTCTAGAATTATCGCAATAGCCGAGGTATATGATCGGGTTATGACAATTACTGACGGTTCATTGGAAATGAAAGAGCAGGCAGCCCTTAATGAAATTAGGGATGGAGCTGGAACCAAGTTTGATCCGTACCTGGTCTCTGTATGGTACCAGGTAGGACCAGCCCGATGAGCCGGTTTCACCCGGTACCCTAGGTACATACCATTATCCCAGGCTTCCTCACGAAAAAAGGAACACTTATTGGGGGAACAGATTCAC
>CAZTUL010000052.1:0-15988 GCA_964616275.1 uncultured Spirochaetaceae bacterium
TTTCTGGTTATCACACAAAAAAATATGCTATACTCTTACGTATGTTATTCTGAGAAGGAGACCACCCTATGTACCCATTGAATAAACCTGCGTATACCTTTACAGAGAAAGAAATTGTCAACATATTAGAAACCGACGCTGAAGATGGCCTCACATCATCTGAAGCAACCCGGAGAATGAACGACTTTGGCCCCAATACACTTACAAAAGGTAAAGCAATATCTCCTTGGACTATACTACTGCACAACCTGAATAACATTATTGTCTACTTGTTAGTTGTTGCTGCTGCAGTTGCCTTTTTTATGGGAGACACGGTGGAAGGAATTGCCATAATCGTCGCAATTCTCATTGCTGTGCTCTCCGGTTTTATCTCGGAATACAAAGCTCAGAAATCAGTTGAAGTACTTCAAAGTATGATTAAAACGGTTACCAAGGTTGTTCGTGATGGAGAAACTCGTGAAATAGTTTCTACAGATTTGGTACCTGGCGATTTGGTCTTTATTGAAGAGGGAGACTCCATTACGCTCGATGGGCGAATTATTCAAGAATCCAATTTTGCAGTAAATGAATCTGCTCTTACGGGAGAGTCAGAACCTGTAGAAAAAAATGTTACTGTGCTTGTAGATGAAAAACTATCAGTAGGTGACCGGAATAATATGGTTCACGCTGGAACTGCAGCAACTCGCGGCAATGCCTATGTAATAGTGACCGGCACCGCGATGGAAACGGAAATCGGTCGGATAAGCGACCTCATTAACCAGGAAGAGAAAAGTGATACCCCACTCGAACAGCAACTTGATACACTAGGAAAAACACTGATGGTTATATCTGCTGTGGTTGCCCTGTTAGTAACCATCGTAGGTATCATTACCGGTGAACCAATCTTTGACATGATCAAGATTGGAATAATTCTTGCCATTGCAGCAGTTCCCGAGGCACTTCCCGCTGTTTCCACCATTACGCTCGCCCTTGGAATGCGTACTATGGCACAACACCATGCATTGGTAAAAAACCTTCCTGCTGTAGAAACCCTTGGTTCCACCACTGTTATATGCACCGATAAAACTGGAACACTCACCGAAAATCAAATGACTGTGACCCAAATATATCTTACATCAGGAATTCATTACGAAGTGGAAGGTAATGGGTACACACCCACCGGTGACTTCCTGAAAGAAGGAGTCGTAACAGCAGTTTCTCAGGATAGCGAACTCATCAAAATGCTACAAGCTGGAGCCCTCTCGAGCAATGCAACACTTGTGCATGAAGAGCAGGAATATTCAATAATCGGAGATCCAACAGAGGGAGCTCTTGTAGTTCTTGGTAAGAAAGCCAACATAGATCGAAAGGAACTTGAAGAGACCAGCTATCATCGGCTGGGAGAAATCCCTTTTGACTCGACTGCAAAGTATATGGCTACCTCGTATTCGTACAACAACCAGCAGAGTATTTTTATAAAAGGTGCTCCCGACGTTCTCTTCGATCTCTCTCAAGCACCTTCAGAAGTGCTGGATAAACTAAATCAGGCAAACAACGCACTCACAAGTGAGGGAATGCGCGTACTTGCTGTGGGAATGATTGGAAATTATTCAGGTGATGGAAGTGAACACTCCATGCGTACATCAATGAAGCAAGGATTTGACTTGCTTGGGGTAGTTGGGATTATTGACCCCCCACGCAATGATGTGAAACAAGCTATTGCTGAAGCAAAACAGGCTGGAATACGAGTTATCATGATTACAGGAGACCACCCGAAAACAGCATCCATTATTGCTGGGAAAATTGGGTTAGATACCCAAGGTGGTGTTATTACCGGAAAAGAAATGGATGAAATGACTGAGCAAGAATTAGCAGAACGTATTGTCAGTACATCCATATTTGCCCGGGTATCACCTGAAAACAAATTACAGATTGTTCATGCCCTTAATCGGGCTCATGAAATTACAGCGATGACAGGTGATGGAGTAAACGATGCTCCAGCCCTCAACGGTGCTGATATTGGAGTTGCTATGGGTATCCGAGGTACTGAGGTTGCAAAAGAGGCCTCGGATATGATTCTTACCGATGATCGATTTTCCACCATTGTGGATGCAGTACGTGAAGGCCGTGTCATATTTGATAATATTGAAAAATTCATCTACTTTCTGTTTTCGTGCAACTTTATTGAAATTTTCGTTGTATTTGCTGCGATTGTATTTCGACTTCCCGTCCCCATCGCTGCCCTGCACATACTCTGGCTGAATCTCGTTGTCGACGTCCTACCCGCTATGTCTCTAGCCTGGGAACCTGGTGAGCCTGGAGTCATGAATCGAAAACCACGTAACCCAAAAACCGGTATAGTCACCAAGAAGTTTCTCTTTCAGGTACTGGGTAATGGAGCACTCATAAGCATTGGATCCATGGGAGTTTTCCTTTTTGCATTATCTGCACAACTTCCTGTAGCAACAGCTCAGACACTTGCTTTTACAACTATGGCCATTGCACAGCTTGCACATATATTCAATGTTCGAGAGAAAGAATCATTTGGACTTGATCGAAGTATTTTAAGAAATCCACTGTTACTTCTCTCTCTTGTCTTATCAGTCGTCCTACAACTCATAGCTATCTACGTACCGTTTTTTAACCGTGTACTCAACACCACACCACTCTCATTAGGGCAGTGGGGATGGGTGTTAATTGGATCATTAGGACCCATGATGCTGATTCAGCTGTGGCGAGCGATATCATTGAAACATTCAGGAGGGAAAACAATATGAAATTACTAAAACTGGGCATACTCCCACTCATATGTTTTATGATTATCCTCACGCCACTTTGGGCAGGTACATTCTCAACTCGGGAGACAAAAACTATCGGAGGCGATTCATTCACGTTTCCACAAGATGCACTTCGCAGTGGAATTTCATTATTTGCAATTGCACTTGGAACTACTCGAGAGAGTGGAGAAATTCAACAGGAGCACTTGCTCACATGGCAATCACAGCTAAAAAATGCAAACTCCCCATTACGCTCTATCCCTCTGTATCATTTTCCTGTCATTGATGCTCCCCGATTTATACAAGGAGTCATACGAAGAGGAATAGCGAAGAGTTATGAAGGCATCGTCTCTTTCGACAATGCAGCAGTACTATTCATTAAAAACACCGAAGAGTTCTCATCTGAATCAGGTATTCCGATTGATAATCAGGCGACAGTCGCACTAGTGCATCCGAACGGAAGTGTCATAGGTTTTGTAAAAGGACCTCCCACACCACAATCAATAACGACCCTAGAACAACTCTATTCAGAGTTCAGCAGGAAGTAGGCAATTTCATTTTCAATGACAAATCCGAGTTTTTCATAGAGTCTGAACGCTCGTTTATTTGATGAATTCACTTCCAATTGTACCGTCCTGTTTTGAATTTCAGGAAGGTTAAGGACCATAGAAAGACAAGCTGCTCCAATTCCTTTCCCTTGAAAATCCTGCTTTACTGCCACCATATGAAGCGACGTAAAGGAGGATCTGTCATGTATAAAACAACTGCACACAGGTATTCCAGATAGCATTCCAATGTATGCCGTTCTATCAACAGCATAAAAACTTGTTTCAATAAAAGCTTCTGTATGGAGATGGTCATCGCTATAGGCATCAGCACAAATCTGAGCAATTGCAGGAATATCAGCAGCTGTTGCTCGACGTACTGAGAAATCTGCAAGAGAAAAATCTTTCACATCATCCTTAGCCCATTGCATAGTAAATTCACTGAACTCTTTTGCAGCCCCCAGTGATCTGACAAAATTTATCCCGGATGTTGAGGCACAGTCACACACGAGAAGCATTCGCTTAACTCCAACCACGTGCAAGGCTTGCACAACTTTGTGTACTAACAAAGTACCAATTCCCTGTCTTCGCAGCGAAGGATGTACACAAACTGATATTTCCCCCTCTTCGGGTGTAGGAACAAAAACTGTTGCGACTCCTAAAAGGTTTTCGCTATCTCGAACCCACCACACCGTATGCATATCTGAAAAGGCACAGACCGTCTCCTCCAACGTGAGCATCGCCTTTGCATGCTCCACCTGCTCTACCGCATCCTGCAATTGTTGAATTTCTGCTAGGATAGCCTCGTCCGGTTGAATTGCTGATTCCCATATCAAGTTTTGTTCACTCATATCCTATTTTGTGCATACAATTTCATAGTTGCCTAGAGGGTATTTTTGCAAGTCACTTGCATTTTCAACTTCATCTTCGTATAGTATGTATGAGGAGCCACTCATGAAACGTCTTGGAATACTGATTCTTGTCATATGCACACTATTTCCCCTCATCGCACGCGGAAACAACGAGGCACAGAATACTTCTGACTTACCGGTACGTATTGCAGTAAGTATTGAACCTCAACACTATGTGGTGGATAGAATAGCTGGAAATCTTGCACAAACCGTAGTGCTTGTTGGTCCGGGTCAAAGCCCGCACTCATATGAACCAACACCCCGGCAGATGGCTGAACTTTCACAAGCAGATGCATGGATAACAAGCAACACCGACTTTGAAGGCGCTCTCAAGCCAAAAATCATGTCACTCTACCCTGAACTTCTCGTTGTTAATGGAACAGAGGGGGTTACATTTCGCTCGTTAGAGGAACATCATGATGATGAGCATGACCACATGGAAGAAGATGAATCTGATCACGCTGAGAACATCGATCAACATACTTGGCTTGGTAAAGAGCCAATGAAAATACTTGCTCAAAAAACAGCACAAACTCTTATTTATTTAGATCCAGCACATACCGACACATATAATACTAATCTAGGGGAATTTTTAGGGGATATCGACGAACTATTCTCTCGGCTTACTCAAGAACTAGCTGCATTGGCAGGTACCACCATTTTTGTCTATCACCCCTCTTTTGGATACCTGCTTGATGAATTTTCAATCACCCAAAAAGCGGTTGAAACTGGTGGAAAAGAACCGACTGCTCGGGCACTTTCACAACTTATTTCTGAAGCACAAAAAATCCAGCCTCCTGCATTATTTGTACAGGCTCAATTTCCTGTGCAGGCTGCTCAGACTATTGCTCAATCCATTAATGCTCAGGTCCTTCCGCTTGATCCCCTCGCCTATGATTGGATTGCAAACATAAGCCTTATTGGAGAAACACTCAAACAGACGCTTGTAAACTCTGACAAGGAGGTTGTTCAATGACCGCATTACCAATCCAGCATCATCCGACGCAACCCATCGTGTTGCAATTTAATCAGGTCTATTTCTCATACGACAAAGTCCCAGTATTAGAATCTGCCTCATTTCATATCCATGATGGTGAATTCGTTGCTCTCGTTGGGCCAAATGGAGCGGGGAAAACCACCGTATTGAAACTTGTTCTCGGTCTTGCTACGGCTAACTCAGGAAGTGTGAACCTCTTTGGATTACCTCCCAAGATGGGAAGAGACCGTATAGGATATGTTCCACAGCATGCACAATACGATCCCACTTTTCCCATCACAGTAGAGGAAGTGGTACGCATGGGAAGAATCAAACCATTCATGCAGAGATACACTGAAGAGGATCGTGCCGCAGTCAATCAAGCACTCGCCAATATGGAACTATCTGATCTTGCGAAACGTCCCTATAATGCTCTCTCTGGAGGTCAAAGACGTCGTGTTCTTGTTGCCCGTGCTCTGAGTGCAAATCCCGATATGCTCGTCCTGGATGAACCAACCTCTAACATGGATGCGGAAAGTGAACGCCGATTGTTCAGTGCCCTTGGGACCTTAAAAGGAAAAACCACCATCCTTATTGTTACTCACGACACAGGGTTTGTCTCGTCACTTACCGACCGTGTACTTTGCGTCGGCAGTACTGGACCTACTCTTAGAGGCAGAACTATCGTGCAACATCAAATTGAACCGACAACCGAGGCCCCCGCAGAATTATTTGGTGGTGCAGCTTTCAGAGTATTACACGATCACTCATTAAGTGACGATTGCTGTTGTTCTCCAGGAGATCAAATATGATAGGATTTTTTTCAGCACTGTTTGACCCATCGATGCCATTCCTCAGAAATGCACTTCTAGCAGGGATTCTCTCATCTATCCTCTTTGGTATCCTCGGGACAATAGTCACTGTTAAACGAATTGCCGGACTTGCTGGAGCAATCAGTCATGCCGTGCTCGGAGGTATCGGTATGGCACTCTATCTCTCAGCAACTGGAACCATTCCCAATCTCCCACCCATGGCAGGAGCAATTCTCTTTGCAATTCTTGCTGCCCTCATTATTGGAATCGTATCAATGCGTGCACGACAACGAGAAGATACCGTTATTAATGCAATTTGGGCCATAGGGATGAGTATCGGAGTTCTCTTTATGGCAAAAACCCCAGGATACACCGATCCAACGAGCTACCTTTTTGGTAATATCTTACTCATATCCGGTCGAGAACTTATCCTCTTAGCAGTTCTCGATGTCATGGTAATCTTCCTGGTATGGAGGTTCTATCCACAGTTGGAAGCCTCTTCTTTTGATGATGAATTCTCCCAGGTTAAAGGTATCTCGCCACATGTAGTGTTCCTAATTCTCCTCAGTGTAACAGCAATCGCCATAGTTCTCCTGCAAACATTTGTGGGTATAGTTATGGTCATTGCAATGCTTACACTCCCCGCTGGAACTGCCGGATTTTCAGCGAAAAATATGCTCGGGATGATGATTCTTGCCTGGCTTTACGCCTCAATCTTCTCAATCGGGGGGCTCGTAGCCGGCTGGTCATTCGACCTTCCTGTAGGGGCAATGGTGGTAGTCTTTGCCGGTGCCATCTTCCTCGCCTTCTCTGCAGGAAAAATGTTTGTTCGTAAACACAAGATGAATACTGAATCTCAGATTCTATACCGAAAGAAGAGAGGTTCAGAAGTATGACAAAAGCTCGTAAAGCAACACTTGAAGTATTACAAAAAACAGACCGCCCCCTTTCGGCAAATGAAATCTCTGAACGAATAGCATGTACCTGTGATCCGGTAACTATCTATAGAACTCTTCATTATCTTGAAGATAAAGGCTACGCGGATTCCTTTGTGCTACATTGCTCTGAACATGGGACAGAACGATACTATACGGCGATTGATACATGGGGACATAAAGCAGGGCATCATCACTGGTTCCACTGTGAACAGTGTCATGAGTTTATTGACCTTGGAGATTGTCGCATCTCTCCTCTTATACAAGAGTACGAAAAAGAGCGCGGCTTTAGAGTAACAGGTCACACACTCTACCTCACAGGCCTGTGTCCTAATTGTGCGGCTTCACCGAAAGAAACATCATAACCGAAGCCACTATGCCTACAGCGAGTAAAAGAGTAAATATTACCACCTCACCCAGAGAAAGCGGGACTCCCGAACTTGCCATAACCAGCATCATAGAAAAAAGTGCTAATGCCATAGTGAGAAGCTTAATGAATAAAATACCCGCAAGAGTTGCACCGAGTACGTGTCTTCGAAGAAAAAGAATCCCAGTGATTATTGCTGCAGGAACTACCACCCCAAGATCAAGTGTCTGAATCACTAAGGTTGTGTAATGCTCAATACCAACAGGAGCCTCTCCGGTCATAATCGATGGCACAATTCGTGCTAACCACATAAGAGCTAACAGTACTCCCATTGCAATAAGATACCCTCCGAGAAATCTTCTCGGGTATCGATCTTTGAGCATATCTGAAACCTCAGATTTCCCGAAATTGGACCACGCAAGAATAAAGCCGAAGAGAGAAACTCCAAAGAGAAGCACGTACAATAAATATAATGAATTGTACATAGACAGAAATGAGTACGAAGCATATGTGTAAAGAATATAACCCAAGGATCCTGCCTGGAGCATTTTCCCCCGGGTACTTCCCTTTAGCGAATTTCGTGTACCGACGATGAGAAGTGGAATACCTATCAATAAAGTAACCCAATCCTGGCCTCGTGCTTGAGCAGCACATGACACAGAATCTCGTGCATACAAACCCGTACCATCAAGTGTTACCTGTTCGCCATACAATGAAGTATACCTTACAGGAATTTCAGCGGTAGTGGTATATGGAATTAAACCTGCAAGAGCAGCTGCCAATGAACCAATGACAACAATTATTGTCAAACGAGTAAGTATTCGTTGTCTATGGACCGCCTGAGTGTTATGTCTGGTCATATTCTCCCCTCCCGGATACCACACTAGAAAAGATGACCAAGCATGTCAACTCACACCGTCCCATTTACGACGTACTGGATCCTCCCACAAGTCTAACTGCTCAGAAACAATCTCGGTAAGCACCTCCATAACAATATCCTTTTTCAAGGCTCCCTCGTATGGCCCAAATTCTTCATGGTTATCTGCATCATATACAGCGATTACTAAGGGGGAAAGATGACCTTTCATACCATCAGTTAAATCGGTTAATCGCTCACCAGTCATATGTGCAAGTACTCTAAAATCAGTCTGCTCAAGCACTACACTCATAATATGTCTCTTTTTACCATCAAACACTGCTAGTGCAAATGGGAAGACAAGAAACCCATCACCGTGCACATTCTCTGGATTAACTTGTTCAAATGCTTGGATTCGTGCCCGCGGCCAAATCCAGGCTACCTTATCCACCGAGTCTCTATCAAATGGATTCGGCATTGCAGGCCATCGTAGTGCATCAATTTCTGTAAAGCCTGAAGTACTGTTGTGTGTCATAATTATTATCCTTTGTTTTAAACTCGCTCCACAAGATTTGCAACGCTCAGATTCCCCAGCGTTTTAATCCCTTTACTGTTAATTTGGGAAGCGATGGCATCACCAATCGTATCAAGATTTTGTTCAAGGTAGACCTCTCCATACAGAGCTTCGACCAGATTCACTACTTTTAAATCTTCTAATGGACGAGCAGGAACCCACGCCGTTCTTGTCGGATTGGTGGAAATAATGAACTGTTTTTCTACAAGAAGATCAAGAACCGCAAAAAGTTGTCGTTCATTCATGAGAAGCCGATCAGTAATATCACGAATCTTTGTCTCTCCGTTTCCATTTCGATACTTCTGTCCGATAACCATCATCACATTAATACCATTAGCCAGTTGTTCTGCTGGCGATGAAGGTTTTACTATGGTCGACTTTTCCGGTTGATACTGATGCACATAGCTCACTTCTACCGCTCCGAGTATTACCACCCAAATCATATATACCCAGAGAAGGAAGAGAAACACGACTGCAAATGAGCCATAAATGACCGAATAATCCAATACTTGAGAAATCAGGGAGGAGAATAATTCATTGACCACATACATCCCTGCAGTCCCCACAATTGACCCAATGGACGCACTTAATTTACTGACTTTGGCATTCGGGGCTACCATTACAATGAGAAATAAGAAGAGCCATCCAATGATCCAAGGTCCAAGATTTCTTATGAGCATCATCAAAATGCTATTGGAAAAATTCCATCCGAGCACCCGAATAACTAATGCACTAAAGAGAGATTTTACACTGACGTACGCTCCCAACAGAATAGCTCCAATTATGAGGAGGGTGAGAAATCCAATAGTTCTTCGCACCACATTCATTTGGGCTGTCGCAGATCGATAAATCTGATTCACAACCGACCACACACGATTGAATAGGAGTATAGATGTGATGATAAACGAAACGAGTCCAAAAATACCAAGCCCACTTGCATTGGAGCTATATCGTTCCAGCATATCGACGAGTTGTCCTCCGGCCACGTCGCCAAAGATTGACGTGAATAGGTCTGTGAGCAGTGTGTAAAAAGGTTGCAACACATTGAAGAGTGAAAGAAATGCAACAAGGAATGATACGAAGGGTACTATTGAGATAAGCGTTGTGTAGACTAATCCAGAGGCAAGTATGGTAATCCTGTCTTTAAGAAATTTTCCATACCAGACCTCGACAAATAGAATCAGTCGATTGAATATCGATTTTTTATCAGTAGATTTCACTGCCCTACATCCTTGTATTATCGGCTTTTCGGTGTTTTGTGTGTTTCTAACCAGGTACCTATGATTTTAAAAGTCTCCTCTCGGTCTATCTCGTTGAGTATTTCATGCCGAGCTCCTTTCACTAATTGGATGGTGACATCTTCAATACCTGATTCTTTGTATGCTTCGTAGACTTTTTGTACTCCTTTCCCAAAGTTCCCGACTGGATCATTGGCTCCACTAATGAGAAACAGAGGCTTGTCTTTCGGGATACGAGTCATGAGAGACCTTCGATTTGCTAGAGCTATACCGGTGAGCAAATCGATAAAGAATCGCGAGGTACAAACAAAACCGCAGAGTGGGTCATTGATGTATGCTTGAACTTCATTTTCATCTCGACTCAACCAATCAAAATTTGTTTTCTGAGGTTGAAATGCTCGCCCAAATGCACCAAAACTGAGGTTGTCAAGAAGCTCATCTGGTTGTTTTCCATGATTTTTTAGAGATCTGATTCGTGCAAGTGTTTTTCCTGCAACACCAAGAAGCCCTTGCCCGGCACCTGTACCACTTATTACTGCTCCGGTATAGGTTCCTGGATAAAGGGCGATGAGCGCTCGCACCATAAAGGATCCCATACTGTGTCCAACGAGAAATAGGTCTTTTTGTGGATGATTTTTTGCAATCAGTTGGCTCAACTCATAACCATCTTGTAAGACTCGATACCACCCGCGTTTTGGAGCAAACCACCCGAGGTCATCATCGCTTGAAGAAAGGCCATGCCCACGATGATCTTGTGCATATACCGCGATTCCAAGTGTATTAAGATAAACAGCAAATCGGTCGTATCGTTCGCTGTGTTCAGCCATCCCATGAAAGATGTGTACAACCGAATGAATATTATTGTTCTCCGGTAACCATATGCGATAGAAGATTTTCGTGTTATCGCTGGCAATAAAATGATTAGTCTCCATAGTAGGCCTCCGAGTACATTGTAATTCAGGTACATTATCAGAGCAACTAGGTAATGATGACAAAAGTGGAGTTAAGAATCGAAGTAAAATGGAACTACCCGAAGTCTGTTATGTATACAGGTCTTGGAGGTACCGTATACATGCCAATATTTGAACCGCCATTCTGTCCTAATCCAGAATGCACATACAACAGCCTCGATCATTCTCATAAACATACTCGATGGTGGATACTCAGAGGGTTTTATAAGAGCAAATCCAGGGGATACGTACAACGTTACCGGTGCAGAAATTGTAGAAAATCATTCTCTGAGCGAATCTTTCATACCGATTATTATGCAAAAAGAATCGATATTGACCTCAAAGATCTTCTATTTCACTACTGTAATGGCTTTAGTCAACGGGCACTTGCAGACCATTATCACTGTACTATCCGAACAATAGCACACAAACTACAAATTATTTCCCGGCAAGCAATAGCGGCCATCTTACAGGCAAACAATTTAATTAGAAGTAATGAGGATATTGCGATTGATGGGATGCAAAACTTTACAGGAAGTCAATATCAACCAAACAATTATACCATAGCGGTAGGTCAATATTCTCAGTACATCAGTATGGTTACACAAGTAATTTTTCGTCGTTCCGGCAAGATGAATGCCTACCAAAAACGACAACGTTCACTTTACGATCAAATCGGACTCTGGAAACGAGGAGCGTTCTCAAAATCAATTAAGGAACTCGTTGCCCACCTAGCTTTCATTGCTCTACATAGATCACCTAAAAAACAGGTATTCACTTGCAATAGCGATAGACTGCTTATCTATGCACGTCAGTTACAATTAAATCCCACAATTAAGTATTTAATGTCCACTGGTCATTTTATCCACAATATCACATCATCTAGGAAATGGCGTGATCTTAAAAATCCATTATTTCCGGTAAATTACATAGATTCTCGATTAAGAAACGATTTAGCGGATTGGCAACGCGAAACAACTAGTTTCCCCAGAGAAGCAAATAGGAATTTCCAACGATTTCTCTGTTATGTGGCATATCACAACTTTTTTAAACCGCATCGAAGTAGAACTCCTCATATCACCCATGCTGAACAGGCAGGATTATCTAGCAAGGATTTGGCGAATATCAGAAAATCTTTTTATACGAACCGTGCATTCTATTCGCAACTAAAGCTCAAAGGGCAATGGGAATCGTGTTGGTTTTGCAGGTTAGTGACTCCACTTCAAGTTAAAAATAAAATCCCGTATAACGGTAATCGAGTACCGGCATATCTACACTTATAATGTAGAATACTTGCCATTAATCTACGCAGCATCTACATTCATTACATGGAAAAGTTATTTGTGTTCTCCGATCTACATGGTGATAGACTAGCATTAGATTCTGTGATGTCACGCATAAAAGAAGAACAAGTTAGCCAAATTTTATTCGCTGGTGATATGGGTCTTGAACGACTAGGAACTTATCAGGCCTCACTTAAAAGTCTTGGGATTCCACTCTGCATGGTACGGGGAAATTGTGATTCTCCCTGGTTATATTCTCATTTTGGGATAAGAACACCACAACTGTATTGTCAATTCAATTTTGGGAATAGAATTATCTTTATGACCCATGGGCATCTATACCACCGCTGGGATTCAGTACCATCATCATTAACTCAGGCAGACATCTTTATAAGTGGACATACTCATCGTTCTGAACTGATTCATCCTGAAGGAGAACCCCTCCTTATTAATCCAGGTTCTGTATCCTCCCCTCGAGATGCCCTACCCCCAACTTTCGCAACAATAACTCATCATGAAGCAACTATTAAAATTCTTGAGACTGGTCAGGTAATAAATCAGATTGAATTCTCATATTAACTCCACTCTTGTCACGAGTACTAAAGACGCATGGATGCAGTTACACCAATTCTCATATATGGAAGCCACCTCTCTGCTAACTTTAATTCACTAATAAGATTGGTCGTATCATTAAACATAACTCCGAACGATACTTCTAACCCATAGGCAACTCCTTGATATTCAAATCGCCCATCTGGGAAAAATCGTACCCCCGCATTTGCATTCGCCACGAACCTCAGCTCAGACATTTCCCGAACCCGTCCATTGCTATCTATCGATGAATCCTCGGCATCCTTCATAATCAAATACCCCTTCACTCCAGCACCAAGTTGAGCGAACGGTCTCATCCAACCAAAATCCCAATACGAGAACTCATAATCACCATTTAGCAGCCAGAGGGAAATTATCTCTCGCCTTCTCCCATTATCACTTAATGGTATCATCTTATACATATTCGTTACTGAGACACCAATATCATTCACAAGAGTATACCGAAGAGATGTTGCGGTCATCGCTTGCGGAGCAATCATCCCCAAAGAAAGTTGGACATCATTACCATCCCACTCCTGAGAATCATCAAAATTAATCGAAACTCCTAAACCGCCGAACCCTTGCAGACGATCCAGAAACCACGTATACGAAAAAGCAAATACTCCGAAATGGCCTTGAAGAAACGCCGTAACCCCAGTCTCACTCATCGTAACCCGCTCATGAGTCTCGCCTCCGGCGTATGCATGTGCCCACGAATATCCTAATCCGAGCATAATAGTATATAGAGACGTTGTTCTCTGACCCACAGAAATAGACGTTGAAGCTTTACTTACGAACGACACAGCGTGAACAACATCCGACTCTGAACGGAAAACCAATTGCGACCGCGAAAACCAGGGAGCAGGTTCTGCATAGGTAAAGACAACCTTCGTTCCCACATGAGGAGTAACGATTGCCTCAGTGATATCATAATCAAGAGACACCCTTTCAATAGAAAAAAAATCGTGCACGAAATTCTGTACTACATCGAGTCTTAAATTTCCCACGAATGTAATTCCAGCGAACGGAGTTATATTCAAAATCATCTCAGGATCATTTTCACTAATATCAAAATGAAATTGATATCCCCCCTGCAGAAGAAACTCATCATATCGACCGCCATCTTCATCAGACGGATCATCACCTCGATCCCTATACGTAATGCCGAACAATGAACTATATACGTCCCATCCACTTGAGTGAGAAAAACTGATCTCAGAACCATAAGAGCGTAAATCGTCCGGGTTATCAGATAGCCCGAGTGTAATACTGTCGTTGTACATAAGTGCACTCAGACTTGTTGACTGATGTCCTGCATATAGTGCAGGAAAAGCACACATCAGCAAACACATACACAAGAAGAGTTTCAGCCCTGTTGGAAGTGAACACCTTCGTCTAACCAGTTCTAGTCCTCCTTATGAGTAGCTACATCTAACCTTCTGAAAAACCTATATCTATCTGCCAAATATTTATACGGAACAGTTGCAGACAATTGGTGATTACTTTCCGGATCAATCAAAAATCGTTCAGGTAACGGAGCTGGAATAACTGATTCTCCATGTAATTTAATTTTCAGTGCAATAGAACGACGACCGATATTCATTAATTTATTTGGGGTAAAAGAAATACCTGTGTATGCACTGAGTAATTCGGCAAGTGGCCTCAATTGTATCAGCTGTACCATTCTCTTAGGAAATCGTGCATAGAACTTCAACAGGAGCCTGTGTAGTTTTCTGTTACCATGTTCAAAAAGTAAGGGAATGATTGTCTCATCACACAAACCGATAGAACGGAATATTGCAAGCAGGTTCTCCTGTAGAACAGCCCACTGAGCTTTTGCGATTGTGTGAGCAGGTGGAAGCCAATTAAAATATACTTCTGGGATACTTGGAAAATCTTCGAAGAGACCAATAAGTAGAGCTTCACCCCAAGCTCCTCGTGGATCAAAAGGAGCCATAGTACGCCCACCGACAATACAATCCGGTGATGTAGGAGACCCCGTTTTCGCGAGCATTTCAATATATTCGGAAACTCCATGCGAAGAACCAAATTCAAGGGACTGATTTTTACGATCCATTTCACCACCGATTATCATTCCGGTTGAAACAGGATGTAAACCCAGTTCGATACACTGCGACCGCCATTGTATCACTAGGTTAGTATCATAATTACCAATATTTGATCCTAATGCCATCATCTCTAATGCATGTGGAAGTATTGCATCATTTCCACCAGGTCGCATAACATTTCTTTGGCAACAGAGAGCACAATTCTCGCAGGCAATTGGTTCAAGAGCAAATTTTCGAGAACATTCTGAACTCTCTAAATGAAATAAACGAGGGTCTGTCCGTTTTTTACTGTTCTCCACAGCCGCAAAACCATGTCTATGAGCTTGTTCTAAAACGAAAAGAGGACCGGTTTGTTTATACCGCTGTGCATAGGAACTTGAATTGAGTGTATGTTCCAATTCTTTTAGCTTTTGTGTAAATGTCTGAACATCAAAAGGTCGAAAGTTAAATTCGCCAGCAGATATTGCTAGAGCCTTAATATGTTTCCCACCAAGGACAGCTCCAAACCCAAATCGTTCCATCGCCCTCCTTTCATGAATAATTGCAGAAAAAGGAATTTTCTGTTCGCCTGCAGGACCGATACTCATGACTGAGACATTCGGATTCGTTTGAAACGATGCGGCAGTTTGAGACGTATGCTTATTGATGAGTTTATCTGAAGGTGAAAACAACACATTTTCTGCATCTATATGGATTGTCATCTGTCTTCTAGCTACACCGATGAGTACAATTGCCTGCCAACTGCTTTCAATAAGAGCGGCGGCAAATTCTGCTGGAGCCGTTGCGGCATGTACAAGATGAGTCTCCGGTGATTTACCTACTATGGAAATCATGTTAGAACAGGGAGTTTTTGATCCAACGAGAGCTCCTGCTGAAAACACTAGAGGTAACGCAAAATCATCTAAAAGCTCGTTTTGTGTATGCAATGACCAGAGATAGAAGCCTAGCGCTTCACCACCGATGTAATCTTTATAGACTTTATCGGGAATATGTTGGACTTCCCAATGCTCAGAGGCAAGGTCAATTACGAGATATTGTCGAGTTCCCCCTATTTTTTCCATAGACTCCTCTTGTATTCATCAATCTACCGACAGCTTAGTCACATGTCAATCGTTGAGTTCAGCC
>CAZTUL010000053.1:0-15218 GCA_964616275.1 uncultured Spirochaetaceae bacterium
CAGCACTTCGAGTGGTTACCGGCACAGTAAAAGCACTAGTCTGTGACCCATAGGCAGGTGTTCCTTGAAGGGTAGTTATGGCATGTTCAGGGGTCACAAACACTTTATAGGGGATAATAGTTCCTGAAGTTCCGACTTTATGGAATGCGAAATCCCCTAACGGGTCTTCCCCTGGATAGATGTCAATCGAGTAAGAGCTGTTGTTCTTTTTATCAGTTGAGGTGAAATGCACCGATCCGACTACCAAAGAACTCCCAGTGGTTTGTAATGTGGGGATATCTACTCCTTCTGCGGTTGCATATCGATCTACCCAGAGATTAGTAAACACTTCATTTCCACTACCGCCGCCACCACCATTGCCACCGGATCCTGAGCTCGGTTCTACAAAATAGACGAGGATGTTAAACAGGCTCTCTTCCAGAAGAACCTCGGTATCAAGTCCGTAATCAATATAGATAGCAATATTCAGAGGTAGGAAGTAGGTTCCCTGGAAATAATTTGGATCATCAAAGCGGGGTTGCACGGTAATATAAAATTGAAAAAGCGGTCTTCCTGCTCCCCAAGGAACAGAATAATTGAATGCTGTTTCATCAGTGTCGGCACGTTCCATGAACGCCCCATTTAGCAAAAGATCAACCCAGGCATTGAATGTTTTTGTACTATCTTCCACATGCCGCAGATAAAATCCATCAAAGGGTGTGGTAATTACAATTGAGAAATTACCGTTCCATCCAGCCCCATTCCGATTATAAAAATAGTTGTCCGGACCAAATTGCACCTGGCCAATATATTTATTCGTATGGTTGTATCGTAAATCTGTTTTATTGTTTGCGAACCAGTCTTCCTGTTGAAAGTTGACAAAGTACCAGCTTGGCTGTACGTCCGCATGAACAACGGCGAGCCCCAATAGTGACATAAGTGTGAGTAGGAGTATCATTCTCCGTATCTTCATACTAAGACTATAATACACACAATATGTTTAGGAAAGGGGAAAACGAAAAATTGTCACGGTATGGTTCTCTTATGTCATATGGTGTTGCGAGATCTGCGGGTTTTCTCAATAATTCTGTGATACCGTTCTTCGACCTCGGTAATGACATCATGCCAGCTCCTGTAGAGGGTGGTACGTGCCACTTCTCCCGCTTTTTTACATAATTCAGGGTGTTGGATAAGATGCATAAGCTGTGCAGCATATGCTTCTGCAGTATTCGGAGCAATGAAACCATTATGATCATGATGTGTAATACCGGCAGTACTTGATCCTTCAGTATTGAGCAGTGGTAATGAAAATGCTGCGGCTTCTCGGAGAACCAGTGCTGCGGTGTCGTACTGTGATGGGAAGAGGAATAATGTGCTTGCTGCGAGTAGTGCCTTGAGCTTCTCTCGATCAGTAATCTTGCCCATAAAGGTAACGTGAGGTGTAAGATACGCTTCATCAATTTTCTTTTCAAACTGGTGACGGTCTGGACCGCTACCGACAAATATCATATGGAACGTCCCGTGGTTTTTATGCACTCGGTCGAGTGCGTCTATCATCAGATCCAAATTCTTTTCATGCTTGAGTTGTCCAACATAGATGAGCGTTGGAACATGTGAAGGAACCTTGGTTATCTCAACTCCTTTCTTCTGATACGCATGAAATTCATCGGGAGTGGGTAGGATAAAATCACATCCATTTGCAACAACTTCAACCGAACCATCGAATCCATAATCATACAGTTTCTGTTTACTCCACTCAGTGGGAGTCCACACCTCATCAGCTGTCTGATAATGTCGTAAAATCATCCTTGTGAGATGATCTGCCATAGTGTGGGAGTGTGTAGTACCGTAAAAATCATCCTTATAAAGAGAATGGAATGTTGTTATGAGGGGAATTTTCTGGCTTCGCACCATCTGTTCTGCGAATCGCCCTAAAAAGAACGGTGAGTGAGTATGAATGATATCGAAGGGAATTGATCTGACGCGATTACGAAATTCGGTATTCTGGACCACTAAGCCATACGGCTGAATACCAGGAACTGGAACCATGGGAGCCCGTATCGTGTAATCAATCTGTTCCTGCTCATCATATTCCTCTCCCTCCTTCTGCAAAGAACCTGAAACTACAGCATAGGTAGTATGGCCGCGTGAGAGGAGGAGTTCAGCATAACTTTTGACGACAAATCCCACTCCATCCATAAGTGGAGGGAAGGCATCTGAAAACTGACCGATAACAAGATTTCCCATAGCATCAATCCTTCGGGAACTTTACACCCCTATAGATACCATAACGCTGAAATCTCATACCGGCCAGTCTTATTGTGACAGTAACCAATGTTACCGTCCCTTCTTGTTCTTCCTTTTGAATCCACCAGGTCTGGATTTTGATGTTGAACTTTTTCGAGTTCCGCGTGAAGGAGCAGGACGATCCCAACGACTTGTGGAGTCTGCTGATTCGTAACGGTCATAGGAGGGCCGGCTGTCGGCGTAGACCGGACGTTCGGAAGGACGTTCACTTCTCCCTTTGTATCGCTTACCCGCTAAGTGCTTGCCATTCGGATTGTCTGGTCTTGCCTTTGTAACAATCGGTTTACCATCATTCTCCAGATGATCAAATGATCGAAGAATGTGGCGTGCAGCATCGGCAGGAGCGGTGACAAAGGAAAAATTTTCCATTACCTGTACTCCGTCGAGCTCTCGATCGGTAACTTGTGCATGTTCTTTAATGTAATCGACCAGTAATCTCTTTGTCATGCCGGCTGATCTGCCTTTTGCAATGAACAGACGTATGGCATCAGCATCATCAACATCGTCTCTACGACGGTCCCAGTTATCACGCTTCCCGTAACGGTCATCTTTGCGGTTTTGGGTGCCTCGAATCTCCATTTCTCGTTGTGAACGGTTCTCAACCTGCTTAATACGTGTATAGGCCTGCTCGTTCAACTGATTTCCATAGTGCCGTGCCAACAGAGCTGCAACCACCGATTCTGGCTCGTGGATATCAAGCAGATCCTGGGCCATGGGAAGGTATTCATCGTACCCTACTGCACCAATATTTTCAGCAATGGCATGAATGATTCGTTCACGTTTGATTGCAATAACTGTTTCGATATCGGGAATTCTTTCCTTCACAACCTCAGCATGAACCATACGGCGAATATAGGTGAATCTTCGCGATTCACTAGGGGTTACAAAGGTGATGGCAGAGCCGACTTTTCCTGCACGCCCGGTTCTTCCAATTCTATGGATGTACGTCTCCGGGTTTTGTGGAATTGTGTAGTTCACTACATGGCTCAGATCCTGCACATCAATGCCTCTGGCAGCCACGTCAGTGGCAACTAGGATGCTGATTCGCTTCTCTCTTAGTTTATGGAGAATAAGTTCGCGTTGTTTTTGAGCAAGATCGCCGTGAATTACTTCAGCATTATAGCCTCGGTCTATCAACATGCGTCCAACATCGTCACTCTGCATCTTGGTGCGGCAGAATACCAATCCATAAAAATCGGGAGCTATGTCGATGATTCTACTTAACAACTCGATTTTGTCGCTTTCACGAACTTCATAATAGTGCTGATCAGTGAGCGTTGGGGTTCCCGACTCCTGACTGGTCTCAACCAACTGATAGTCGTGCATAAATCGCTCTGCAAGTTTGAGAATCGGCTTTGGCATGGTTGCACTGAAAAGCAGCATCCGCTTCTCTTCAGGTGTCTGTTCCAAGATTGCCTCAACATCCTCTATGAATCCCATATTGAGAATTTCATCGGCTTCGTCGAGCACGACAAATTTCAGAGCACGTAAATCGAGCGTACCCCGTCGAATATGATCGAGAACGCGTCCCGGTGTTCCTGCAACCACTTGTACACCGCGTTTTAGGCGGCGAATCTGCAAGTCCATGGAGGAACCTCCATAGACAGGAAGAATGTGAAGATCCCGATCCCCGCGCAGCGATTCAATTTCTGCTCCCACTTGTACGGCGAGTTCGCGTGTGGGACTAAGAATGAGTGCTTGAACTGCGAGCACCTCCGGATTGACTATTTCGAGTATGGGAAGACCAAACGCAGCGGTTTTTCCGGTTCCTGTCTGGGCTCTTCCAACGACATCTACTTTTTCTTTCAATAAAAGGGGAATGCATCCCGCTTGGATTGCGGTTGGCTCCTCGAAGCCTTTGGCTATGAGGGCGTCAATGGTACGGTCGGAAAGACCGAGGGCTGAAAATTTTTCTAATTGTTGCATGAGACTCCTATATGTGGCTGTATCCTTCATACCCACCCGGGTAGTGATACGACGCTAACTCTATACGATAGTTGACCTTTATGCAACCAGTGGAGTAGATGCACCAAAAAGAAGTATAAGAAAAAAAGTTCCAAATAGTTGGTATAAATTGTGTGAAAAATTGAAGCAGAATCGAGTCTGATTACGTGTGTATAGTATATGGAGGGTGTAACTATGTTAGAACAGCCAGTGCGCGTGTGTCCAAATCCCGAGTGTCGGTATCACAATCCCGATTATGCAGCACATAAACGATGGTATCGACCTCATGGATACTATACGAGCAGCAAGAACCCTGAAAAACAGCTTCGGAGATACCGTTGTTCAACCTGTCATAAAACGTTCAGTGAGACCTATTTCACTAGGAATTGGCATATGCGGCAGTTGGAGATTGATGAAATGGACCTCCTGTTTGAGTGGTGTAAGGGAACGTCGGTGAGTCGTCTTGCTCAGAGGTATCACTGTTCATCAAAGGCAATTGAAAACAGAATCGATCGTATGCAGCAACTTGCTGAACGAAAATCGGTTATTCTCGAGATTGAGGTCAAAGGAAAGATTCGTAGAGTCGGGGCTGCCGATCAATAGCGGTTGTACACATCCTCAGCAAATCCAGGGAAGTCTGCGAGGGTGAGCACGGTTCCGTCGTCGAGGGTGACCTGTCCCGAAAAATGTCCAAATACCTGATGCTGAACCGACTTGACGAGCAATAGGTTGATGTTTGACTGGCGGTCAGCAATAGGTGTGAATTCCAACTCACATCTTTTGTCATTGCTCGAAATTCGCCATGGGTCCATGTAACCGGTTTCGGGGATTGAGAAGGTGATCTCTTGTAATTTATGTATTTGATGATCATACCACAGTGCATTTTCACTTGCAGGTGTTCTGTCGGAAAATCCGTACCCCAGGTTTAGACCAAAGCTGTGTGCTCCAAGCATTCCGGAAGCTGATGCCCAGAACCACCTGTTTGTATAGGTCCATCTACCTCGCCCCCAATCGAGAACCCCAAATGATTCATGAGGTTCCAGTGTGATTTTTTTAGCTCCTAAATGGACCGTTCCGCTCGTTGCAAGACAATTGATTTTTTCATTCAGGTAGAATGCAGTCCTCTTTTGTTTCCAGCTAGTGGCAATATTCATACTTTCAAGCGTTTCTGGCTGAACCAGGGTGAGATCTGCGGTTATGCCACGTTCTCCATTGGGAAGTAATAGGTTCGGAGCTCCAAACAGGAGCCGTCTTCGTTCTCCTCTCCGACTGAAGGCGATACGAATCGTCTTATTTGACCATGCAACTGCATGATCACCTGAATGTGCAGCAAGGCCCAGCTTTCCAAGAGTCGCTAGCTGAATCGCATCGGTCTGACTGACTTTCCCTGTCTGCAGATCAATCACCGCGACGGCAAAGAGTCCTGCAAATCCTAAATCACTCATAGTTACGCACAGACAGAGCTTATGCTCATGAGATGTGATTGCGTAGTAATCCCATTCTTTTATTCGCAGCCTGCTTGCCTGAATGGCTTTTCGTGAATAATTCCAAAGTGGCCATCGAGCCCATCCCTCTTCCTGAATCATTCCACGGAAATCCAATAAATCTTGTCTTTTTGTTATTTCATGTTGCATTGTTTGACTCCTCTTCTCCAACCCCCAGCAGGTAAGAAATCTGACGAGGGTTCAGGTATAGGTCGCTTCCAGTGAGGGTATCAGCCAATTGGGGGAGCGATGAACAGCCTACGAGGGCAACTGATGGTGGTTGTTCATGTGTAATATAGCCCACAGCTATTGCTGCGGGAGAAACGTGCAGTTCCTGACTGAGTCGCTTTACCCGTTCAAGTCGCGCAATATTTTCCGGCTGTAAAAATCGGTTCCGGCTTTTTGTGTTCAATCCTTCCAAGCCATGAGCAATTGCTTTGCTGAAAAAGCCCTTAGCCTGAGAGGCATAGGCGAATATAGGCATCTGATGTTTCCGGTACCAGGCAAGTTCTGACTCACTCATACAGACAAGTGAAGTATCCTGCCAACTTTCTGGGGTGCTTTGAGCAAGACTCCAATGAATCTCACTCGCTTCAAATTGTGGAAGATTGTGTTTTTGTGCGTAAGTGTTTGCCAAGTTAATCCTTTCTGTGGTCCAGTTAGATGCACCGAGTGTCTGAATCACACCCGATTCAACTAAAGGTGCAACCATATCCATCACCTCATCAACCGGAACAGATGGATCGTCTCTATGGAGAAACCACACATCAAAATAGTCGGTCTGTAATTCCTGCTGACTTCGGTCTATGTCGAGCATGAGATTTTTATACGAATAACGACTTGCACCGGAGGGTTCACTTGCCAGTCCTTTTGTTACTAGGACGATATGTTTTCTCATGTTGTTCAATGTAATCCACCTTCCGATGGTCTGCTCACTGAGGCTCGGTCCTCCTGGGTATGATTGGCCGTAAAGCCGTGCAGTATCTATGGTGGTACCGCCTTGGCTAACAAAATAATCGAGCATAGTGTGTGCAGTATGTGAACCAATGGAGGTCCCAAAGTAGGTCGTGCCCAGTGCAATTTTTGATACAAGAGTCTGGATATGTTCGAAGTGCAGGTATTGCATACAGTTCCCCCTCCATAGTTTCCGTGGTGGATTACGTACATTACGTACATCCTGTATACGAGTATACGTGAGATAGCTTCTCAGTGCCAATATATTATTGACTGCATAATGGGACCAATGGTAGTATTTCCCTATGACCCACATCACCGCCTCTCCTAACCCCATAGCCAACAAACTCGATGTGTGGCTTGCTCAGCATATTGGAACAACTCGGAAGTGGGTAGTTGTTGTCACTGGAAGTGGAGGGAAAACAACCACCATTGAGCATCTGGCTGGCCATTGGAAACAGCAAGGACATTCGGTACTGATAAGTACCACAACTCGTATGGCATTGCCTAAAGATCATATCTATCCTGTTGATCGAGTTGTTGTAATACAGTCAGGACTAGAACATGTGGTAAAATCTTCAGGAAATGAGATTGTCCTTTATGGAGTACAGCAGGGTGAGAAACTCGGATATGCAGGTGAACCATGGCTGCAGAAGAGTGCCGATACATTTGATCGTGTAATTCTTGAAGCCGATGGGGCACGTTCCCTTCCCCTGAAAATACACACAGATCGGGACCCGGTAATCCCTTCATACGGACATGCTGTAATTGCAGTGATGGGGTTATCGGCGTTGGATAAAAGGCTTGACGATTCGGTTATGTTTGAGTGTGCACGATATCGCAGTATGACGGGTGATACAGCAACGCATGTTACTACTACGGTGTATCGTGAGCTGCTCAAGCATCCAGAAGGAGTCCTGAAAGGATGTGGGAATCTACCGACTCTGGTATGTTGCAATCAATCCGATGCAATCGTCCCTTCTCGAATTCCTAAATTTATGCATGATTTGTGTGATGATTGGTCGCAACGTGCTTGTACAGTGCTATGCTGTTCCTGGTTGGCGGGAACACTAGAGTGGGAATCAACTAGTGACGGGCTGAACCGAGCCCGGGGAGTCGAATATGAATCTTTTTGAAAAAGCTGCCGAACTTGAATGCAGCAATCGGGCCTTTGCCATAGTGACGATAACGAAGAGTGAAGGGTCAACCCCACGAAGTCAGGCTAAGATGATTGTACTACCCGACGGAACCACGTTTGGAACTGTCGGTGGAGGATCAAGTGAGTTTGAGGCTATCAAACAGGCAAGAAGACTCATAGGCGAACGACGAAATGGCACTTTGGATATGTCGCTTTCTGTTGCCGAAGGCCATAACTGCGGCGGTGCGGTCCAGATGTTTATTGAGGTGATTCCTCCTGCACATCGTCTTATTCTGATTGGTGGCGGGCATGTTAATTTGGAAATTGCACGATTAGCAGCAGCTTGTTCCTTCTATATAGAACTGGTGGAAACTCGTGCTGAATTTGCAACGAAGGAGCGGTTCCCATGGGTCAGTGCATTTCACATACATGAGACAGTTGAAGAAGCTTTAGCAGACGTGCAGATTGACGAAGAAACTGCACTGATTGTTGCAACACATAATCTGGATAAACAGGTACTGGAACAGGTCATTACCTCCCCGGCATGTTACATCGGTATGCTGGGAAGTCGAACAAAGGTACATGGATTTCTCAAGTATCTACGTGATGAGAAGGGAATTGGTCTCGAGTATATGAAGCGGTTTTACAGCCCCATCGGACTGGACGTAGGATCGGAGACCCCTGAACAGATAGCTGTTTCTGTAGTGGCTGAACTCATGATGGTAATTCATAGGCGAGATGGTCGTCCATTGAGCAGAAAAGCGGAGAATCTGATTGTCGTTCGTGGTGCAGGAGATCTTGCAACAGGCGTAATCTGCCGGTTACATCGTGCCGGGTACCGAGTCCTTGCGCTCGAAATTGCACAACCCACTACTATTAGGAGAACAGTGGCGTTCTCTGAAGCTCTGTATAACACCACAACGGTAGTGAAGGGTATTACTGGAAGGTTAGCACAATCCGATAGACAGGCTAAGTCGATTATGGATGCCGGTGAGGTTGCCCTCATGGTAGATCCAAAGGGAACCGCGATAGCCAGTATGCACCCAGCTGTACTGGTAGATGCCATTATTGCCAAAAAAAATATGGGAACTCATAAAGATATGGCTCCTTTGGTGATAGCTCTCGGCCCCGGTTTTTCAGCTCCTCAAGATTGTCATGCTGTTATTGAAACCCAACGGGGTCATGATTTAGGTCGGATTATTTATTCCGGTTCTGCTCAGCCGAATACGGGCGTGCCGGGATCTGTCCTTGGGTTCAATACCGAGCGGGTTATTCATGCGCCTGCGGCAGGTCTCTTTACGAGCGAAAGAAAGATTGGAGATTATGTGAAGCGAGGGGAGATTATTGGCACGGTAGGTACTGTTCCGGTGGAGGCAACCGTAGATGGTGTTTTGAGAGGTCTGCTTCATTCTGGGTTAGAGGTCACCAAAGGATTTAAAATTGCCGATATCGATCCTCGTGCAAATTCCGAATTTTGTACAACGATAAGCGATAAAGCCATGGCACTTGGTGGATCTGTTCTTGAACTTGTTGATGGATTTTTCGCACAGAGGTTACCAGAATGATTTATGTTGATAATTCAGCTACGAGTTGGCCAAAAGCTCCTGGGGTTGCCGAAGCACTTGCTCAATCAATCATAGATCCGATTGGTAATGTAGGGCGATCTTCCCATGCTCCAGCACTCGCTGCTTCAGAGATTGTGTACAAGTTTAGAGAGAGTGTGCAGCACTTTATTCCTCCGACCGGTCTGGAAAAAACCATTATCACCCGGAATGCTACCGAAGCACTGAATCTTGCCATTTTTGGTTCTCTGTCTGATTCCGAACATGGCTCATTTGAACATCAGCAAACAGTCCTTACCACTCCAGTAGAGCATAATGCGGTTGCACGCCCTTTACATGTACTCGCAAATCGAGGTGTAAAACTGGTGTATGCCGAGTGCGATAAATACGGTCGAGTCATAATCGAATCGTTTCGTGATCTTCTTGCTTCAGCATCTGTTAATCTTGTGGTATGTACTGCAGCAAACAATCTCACTGGAGCGGTGAATCCGGTGGGCGATATGGTGCGTGCGTGTGTTGATTTTCATGTACCGTTTATTATTGATGGTGCACAGGCTATTGGAGAGATGTCTTTTGATGCCTTCGTTGAGGGAGCCGAAGGAGCACTCTGTTTTTCACTGCATAAGGGGCTCCTCGGTCCTACTGGAGTGGGGGTGATGGCTCTCTATGGTGGGTTTTCTCCGCGGCCTTTGGTGTATGGTGGTACTGGTAGTCGTTCTGATAGTGTTGTGCAGCCCGATTTTCTTCCCGATGTATACGAAAGTGGCACGCCTGCTATCCACGCGATTGCAGGATCAATTGCTGCTCTCTCATATGGTGTGCAGAATCGCGAATCAATAGTTTGTAATCGTAATAACACTGCACAGCGTTTGTGGGAAGGGCTTTCAGATATTGTTGGATTGCGTATGCTAAGCCCACAATCAAATCGATTGCCTGTAGTATCGGTGACTGTTAATGAAGGAACAATTTCAAGACTTGCCCGTGGTCTATTTATGCGGGATATTGCGATTCGGTCGGGTTTTCACTGTGCTCCTTTGGCACATCAGTTTCTTGGTACTCAGGATCATGGTGGAGCTGTACGTTTTTCTGTTGGGTATACGACTACCATGGAAGAGGTTTCTATAGTAGTCTCTGCAGTCAAGGAGATAATCCATGAATAGCGATAGTTCTGTTAAACTTACACAATTTTCACGATTTGCCGGATGCGGTGCAAAACTTGGCCCGGGGTTGCTCGATAAAGCACTCTGTGGTCTCAAACAACCGTCATATCCGAATCTCATCAGTGATTTTTCCCATGCTGAAGATTGTGGTGTGTTTCGACTTACCGATGAGATAGCACTGGTTCAGACCATCGATTTTTTTCCTCCAGTCTGTGATGATCCATGGACTTTCGGTAGGATTGCAGCTGCAAATGCATTGAGCGATGTGTATGCTATGGGTGCAACGCCGGTTACGGCTGTGAGTGTAGTCTGTTTCCCTGAAGAGGTTCTCGATATTTCCTATTTACGAAAGATTATGGAGGGGGCTCTTGATGCTCTTGCTGAAGCTGGTGCTGCTTTGGTGGGTGGACACACGGTTCGAGATCATGAGGTTAAGTTTGGCCTTTGTGTAAATGGGACGATTCATCCTGACCGAGTGTTGAACAACAATCGCTGGAATGAGGGGGATGTGCTTATTCTTTGTAAACCTCTGGGTGTTGGCATCATTAATACCGCTGCTCGAGCTCAGATTGCGAGTGTTGAAGAGGAACGTGTTGCTTTGCAGTCTATGATGCAGCTGAACCGTACTGCCGCTGAGGTGCTTTCACAGTTTTCTGTGTCGGCGTGTACCGATGTTACGGGATTCGGCCTCCTGGGGCATGTGTGCGAGATGGCAACCGGTAACGATTTTGGTGCCTGTTTGGATGTGAATGCTATTCCTTTGCTTCCACAAGTTGAGGCTTATGCCGATATGGGGTTAATTCCGGCTGGAGCGTATGCGAACATTGAATTCAGGTCAAAATTTATTCAGAATTTTTCAGAGTTGAGCGATGCGATGCAGCATGTATTGTTTTCGCCGGAAACGAGTGGGGGACTGCTTGCTGCGGTTCCCGAAAATGAGGGGCCTCTTGCAATCGCAGCTCTTGCCGAACGCGGTGTTTCCGCCTCAATCATTGGCAATATACGTACCGGGTACATTTCTGTGCATATATAGGGGCAATCTGGTATAAATATACAGAAAAAATACTTTGAAATTTTATGGTGCGTAACCAGATTGCACAATTATATATCTATTTATGAATAAATAGCAAAAAAGACCTTCAGCTCTTTTTTTACACAGAAATGTACCCGGTACGTATTTTATAAGTCGATCCCAAGTGTTTTCTTGACGATGATTCCAATAACAAATGAAAGAGCGGCTACTGAGAGGCTGATTGTAGCCATTTCGCCAAATCTTTTAAAGAAGGGTACATCCTTGGCAACTGAGATATAGTAGGTGAACCCGAGAATAATAAGTACGACAGTTGCGAGCATAATAGCAAGTGCCCACATAAAGTGTGTATTGGGCAATAGAAGGTAAGGAAGAACTAGGAACGCTACCGTAGCAAGGTAAACTATGCCGGTATAAAGTCCCGATTTAAGAGCATTCTGCCCCCCTTCGCTGCGAGATGATAGGTATTCACTGCTCGCCATAGAGAGTGTTGCTGAGATTCCGGTTATGAGGCCGGAGAGGGCAATAAGTCGCGTGTTCTGCATGGCGAAGGTAAGACCGGCCAGAGTTCCTGAGAGTTCAACGAGGGCATCACTGAGACCGAGAACCATTGAACCTACATAACGCAGTCGTTCTTCATCAAGTAACTGTATCAGTTCAGCTTCGTGTCTATCCTCATCTAGAGCAATTTGTCTGGCTTCTGGAATTTCGTGAGAGAATGAGTCGTAGATTATACTTGCATTACTCTCTCCCCGCTCCATGAGTTTGAGTGCGAATGTGAACCCGAGAACTCGAGCAAGGAAGGTGAACCAAAGAATTTTTATGTATTGTGGTTTGGGGTCTACTTTCGTATATTTTTTCCAGATATCAGCATGTCGCTTTTCCTCAGCAGCAATTTTCAGCAGGGTTTCACGATTATGGGAATCTTTAACACGATATGCAATCTTTGTGTAGACGATGCTTTCAGTAATTTCACCCACTTGCATTGCTCGAATAATACTCATTGGATCCATATGTCACCTCGGTGCGTTATGATAATTCGCCAAACATGTAATTTCAAGATACGTACCGGGTACATTTTTTTTTGCAGAAAGAAGGGTAGCTATATTTTAACGATTATACGTCTGAAAACGGTTAATGGTGCAATATGACTACAGGCATTAAAAAACCTAAGTATATTTTTTGTATATTTATGCCAGATTGCCCCTACATATGCAGAAAAATGTACCCGGTACGTATTGACTTTTGTTTCTATAGATAGTAACATCAGCTTCAACGCTCGTTGGAGGAACGAAATGGATGACTTTCATGAATTAGTTGATGTTTTTGCTCGTACAAGCAATTACGAAGACATGCAAAAACTCTTTGAGGAACTCTTTACCCAACGAGAGAAATACGATTTCGCGCTCCGGTGGCGACTTTTGAAAGACCTCCACTACGGGAAAACACAGAGGGAAATTGCCAACGATCTCGGCATCAGCCTCTGCAAAATTACTCGGGGATCAAAAATACTCAAATCCCCAGAGTCACAAATTAAAAAAATATTACAGGAGCACGAATATGGCAAAGACGACGGAAAAACAATCACTTAACACACAACAACCCGATAAGAATGGATATTTTGGCACCTATGGAGGAGCCTATCTACCTCCAGAACTACAAGGAGTCATGCAGGAAATTACCGACTCCTACATGAAAATCAAGGATGATCCACAGTTTATTGAAGAACTCACATATCTACAACAAACCTACACAGGTCGCCCTTCACCCATCTATTATGCAAAACGGCTCTCTGAAGCCGTCGGTGGCGCAAAAATCTACCTCAAACGTGAAGATTTAAATCACACCGGTGCACACAAAATTAACCACTGCCTAGGAGAAGTACTCTTAGCAAAAAGGATGGGGAAGAAAAAGGTGATTGCTGAGACCGGAGCTGGACAGCATGGGGTAGCGCTGGCAACAGCAGCAGCTCTTCTCGGTCTTGAATGTGACATCTACATGGGAGAAATCGACGTAGTAAAGCAAAATCCGAATGTCAGACGCATGCAAGTACTCGGAGCCCGCGTTGTTCCCGTTGACAGAGGGACTAAGACGCTCAAAGACGCCGTAGATGCAGCATTTGAAGCCTATATGAAAGATCCTATAACGACTATGTACGCTATCGGTTCGGTAGTTGGACCGCATCCATTTCCTATGATGGTTCGAGATTTCCAAAGTGTGGTGGGCAGAGAGGCAAGAGAACAGTTCATTGCCATGACAGGCGCACTGCCAAATCATCTCATGGCTTGTGTTGGTGGCGGATCGAATGCCATCGGGATTTTCAGCGGATTCCTCGATGATCCCGAAGTACGTCTCTATGGAGTTGAACCCGGTGGAAGAGGTCCTGCAGCAGGCGATAACGCGGCTACGATGACGTATGGAAAACCTGGGGTAATCCATGGATTCAGCTGTTATCTATTACAGGATGCTGAAGGTGAACCATTACCAGTCTACTCCATAGCCAGCGGACTTGATTACCCTGGAGTTGGGCCACAGCACTGCCACCTCCGTGATATTAAGCGGGTGGAATATGTGGTAGCAACAGATAGAGATGCCCTTGTTGCGTTCTATGATCTGAGCAGATTAGAGGGAATCATACCCGCACTTGAAAGCTCACATGCACTCGGATACGCAATTAAAGCTGCTGCAAAAATGAAACCCGAAGAGACGATTCTCGTGAATCTTTCGGGCAGGGGAGACAAAGATATGGACTATGTAATGGAACACTATCCCCTTGAAGCGTATGAGGAGCAAAAACTCCTCGTCAAATAGTAATACATAGTATTGAAGGCAACTCCTACAAACCTCCTTGAAGGAGCACTTGGTTTACCACCTGGTGCTCCTTCGTAAATTTTGTACCCGGTACAAATGGTTTACAGACAAACGCAAAACGCGTTACACTTTTATTGAAGCCAAGCGGAGGTACGAATGATGAACAACGTGTTCACGATGGTCGTTCCCCAGTGGCAAGGAGCTGCTGCTGGTACAGGCCCTTTTTATGGAGCACAGAAAATTGAACAAATGTTGGGATCACATATAGTTGACGCCCATATACATGTGAACGAACAATCGGTAACCAAGCAGGAATCGGGTGTCTGGTACGAATACGAAATAGAAAAACACCTAAAGCAGTCAATTAATCTACTGCATGAGAAGCAACCGAAGCGGGTATTTACCATTGGTGGCGATTGTGCGAGCGATACCAGTGCAATCAGCTATCTAAATAATTTGTATGAAGGTGATCTTTTAGTCCTTTGGTTCGATGCCCATGCAGATTTAAACACTCCAGCCTCATCATGCAGCCACAAATTTCACGGGATGCCGCTGCGTTTATTGCTCGGTGAGGGGGTACAGAATCTACTCAATCTTTTGCCGTCTACACTGCATACCAACCAAATTCTTTTTACCGGATTGCGTGAGTTAGAGCATAGTGAACGACAATTCATTGTAGATCACGCCATGCCCAATGTTCCTATCTGCCACGAGTGTTCATCGTTACTGGGTGATGTCGTTGCAAAAACGGGGTATCGTAGACTCTATCTGCATCTCGATTTGGATGTTATAAATCCACTCGATTTTGATGCGGTGGCATGTCCCTCCCCAGGAGGTTTCTGGTTTAAT
>CAZTUL010000054.1:0-12974 GCA_964616275.1 uncultured Spirochaetaceae bacterium
TGTACCGGGTACAAAGTCTCTGCAATGGATAAAGTGACACGGAATGATGTAAAATGAATGACTTTTTGCCATGCCACGCACTCGTATTCTAAACTTTGTACCCGGTACAAAGAATTAGTGGTATAGTAACTTTTAGACAACTTACAGGAGATAAAATCATGAAAGAACAAGCTGATATCGGATTGATTGGGCTAGCTGTGATGGGACAGAATCTCGTACTTAATATGAATGATCACGGATATACCGTTGCGATTTATAACAGGACTACTTCAAAAGTAGATGCATTTCTCAATGACGCAGCAAAGGGACGCGAAACAATAATCGGAACCTACTCAATGGAAGAATTCGTATCAAAGTTGTCAAGACCACGAAAAATCATGCTCATGGTGAAAGCAGGGAGCGTTGTAGATAAGTTTATTGACCAGTTGGTTCCTTTGATCGAACCTGGCGATGTGATTATTGACGGAGGAAATTCTCTCTTCGTAGATTCAAATCGCCGATCAGAAGAACTTGCCAAAAAGGGAATTCTCTTTGTTGGTACTGGCGTAAGTGGCGGTGAAGAAGGTGCCAGACGAGGTCCCTCGATTATGCCAGGTGGAAATAGCCTAGCATGGCCATTGGTGAAAGAAATATTCCAGGGAATTGCAGCGAAAGTTGAAGATGGTAGTCCCTGCTGTGATTGGGTTGGAGAGAGCGGATCGGGACACTACGTCAAGATGGTACACAATGGCATTGAATACGGCGATATGCAGATGATAGGTGAAGCATATGATCTCATGTATAATGGACTGGGGTTGTCACACGATGAATTACACGAAATTTTTGCCGAATGGAACAGAGGTGAACTGGATAGTTTTCTCATTGAAATTACTCGAGACATCATGAAAATGCTCGACACTGATGGACAACCACTACTTACCAAAATATTAGATAAAGCTGGCCAGAAAGGTACGGGCAAATGGACTGGTATAAATTCATTTGAATTAAATGTACCGGTGACACTCATCGCTGAAGCTGTATATGCCAGGATGGTATCTGCACGGAAATCTGAACGTGTAACAGCTTCCAAAATAATAACTGGTCCAGAAAATCATATCGATGGCAACAAAGATGCTATTGTTGAAGATTTAAGGAAAGCTCTTCTTGCATCTAAAATCGTAAGCTATGCTCAGGGATATATGCTTATGAGTGATGCAGCAAAAGAGTACGGATGGAATCTAAATTATGGAGGTATAGCACTCATGTGGCGTGGCGGTTGTATTATTCGAAGTGCATTCCTTGGGAAAATAAAAGAAGCTTTTGACGCAAATCCTACACTGCATAATCTCCTTGTAGATCCATATTTTGTTTCAATACTCACCGATAGTCAGGCAGCGTGGAGACGAACTATTTCACGGGCAGTTACAGCTGGCATACCTATGCCTGCAATGACAAGTGCACTTGCATTCTTCGATAGTTATCGCAGTGCACAGCTGCCGGCGAATCTGTTACAAGCACAACGTGATTATTTTGGTGCTCACACGTATGAACGCGTAGACCGACCCGAAGGAGAGTTTTTTCATACTAATTGGACCGGTACAGGAGGGACTGTTTCATCAACATCGTATCAGGCGTAGCAATGAGAATTCCACCGTCCTTCAAGTCCTCAGTTTCTCATCTGCATCCAAGCAATCATGTTGTTACTTATTTTATATAATACAATGATTTAGAAAACTTTTCAAAAAGAACCTTTTATCTTATTGACAAGGGGTCAGAAATACCCTATTTATTACGCGTGTTTGCAGTAGTTCCCTAATACCAAATCAAGTATGGGCAACACGGCTACAAGGAGGAAAGGGAAAAAGATTGAAAGGTTTTGACGTCACGGTAAAGGACGTATCTAGGGTATATGGAGACTTTAAAGCCCTCGACAACGTAAGTATTGATATAAAGAAAGGAGAATTCTTCTCCCTTCTCGGTCCTTCCGGATGCGGAAAAACTACCCTCCTTCGCATAATTGCCGGATTCGATTCTCCAGATGTGGGGTCTGTGCTGCTCGGCGGAAAGGATATTTTACCTCTCCCTCCTGAAAAACGACAGGTAAATACGGTATTTCAAAGCTATGCATTATTCCCTCATCTCTCAGTCTACGAGAATGTAGCCTTCCCATTACGACTCAAAAAACTGACTCACAAAGAAATTGACACAAAAGTCCGTGATTATCTGCATCTTGTTCAGCTGGATGCTCATATGGCAAAAAAACCAAGCATGCTCAGTGGCGGTCAGAAACAGCGTGTGGCAATCGCACGAGCCCTCATTAATGAGCCAAGTGTTCTCTTATTAGATGAGCCGCTTTCAGCACTAGATGCAAAGTTACGTCAAAACCTTCTCGTTGAGCTTGACCATCTGCACGATCAGGTTGGAATCACCTTCATCTACGTGACTCATGATCAGAGTGAAGCACTCTCGGTAAGTGATCGAATTGCGGTTATGAATCAGGGTAAAGTACTCCAAATTGGCAGCCCCTACGAAATCTATGAGAGCCCAGCAACCGACTTCGTTGCACGGTTCATAGGTGAAACGAACCTCTTCACGGCTGTGGTCAAACAATGTGTACCCTTCGGTGATTACTTTCTTACCACACTCGATATACCCGAGCTTGGAACCGAAATAAAAGTTACCGACTATGACAATCTTCCTCCGGGACAGCAAGTTTCGTTTACAGTACGACCAGAAAAGATTAAAATCACCGGGGATGCTCCTACTCGCGTGGGAAAGGATATCAACCTATTTAAAGGTATTATTGAAGAACCAATCTATAGTGGATTCCAATCAAAATACTATGTAAGTCTGGAACAGGGAACTGTTGTAAAGGTAATTCAGCAACATGCCAATTACATGGATGAAGGACCTTCAATATCCTGGCAGGATGAAGTCTATGTCTCGTGGAGTGCTGAGGATGGTTACATTGTTGAGGTAATAGACTCATGAACAACCACCGCACCACTCACCATACACAAGAAATTCGTGGACGGAGGCTAGGTATCTCCTACGCAGCTCCTATGGGTCTATGGCTCACATTATTCTTTCTCGTTCCGCTGGGAATCATAATTCTCTATAGTTTTCTAAAAAAGGGTCTATATGGCGGTGTGGTCTGGGAATGGACATTCTCGGCATATCGTCAGATGATTAACCCCAATTTTCTTCGTGTATTCTTACGTACTCTATGGATATCTGTCTTAGCAACAGCTATCACCATAGTGTTAGCTTTGCCCTGCGGATATGCAATGGCCAGGAGTAAGAATCAAGTATTCTGGTTGGCATTAGTCATTATCCCTTTCTGGACAAACTCACTTATCAGAATCTATGCTTGGATAGCAATTCTTTCGAGCGAAGGGTTCATAAACGAGGCGTTACGTGCACTTGGTATAATTCAGGAAAGTCTTCCGCTCATCTATAATCAGGGTGCTGTTATAACAGTTCTCATCTACATGTATATTCCATTCGCCATATTACCTCTTTTCACCACGATTGACAAATTCGATTTCCAACTCCTTGAAGCCGCTCGCGATGTTGGAGCAACAAAAGCAGTATCGATTTTGAAAGTTCTGCTTCCCAACATAAAAAGCGGGATCATTACAGCAATTATTTTTACATTTATTCCCATTTTCGGTGCATACACAGTACCGCTGTTAGTAGGTGGAAAAGACTCGTACATGATTGGGAATATCATAGTTGACCAGGTAACAAAAACACGGAACTGGCCGCTAGCATCTGCCTTTAGCCTCATCATTACACTAGTAAGTACTCTCGGTGTCATTTGGATGATGGTCTCAACAGCTAAAGAACGTGCCCGCCTTAAAACTCCCAAAGGTATGGTAGATACTTCGGAGGCATTAGTATGAAAGACCATCCTCATACGCAATTCGAACCAACACATCTTGTATCTCCGCCAAAGATAGCCGTTGGAGTTCATAGAATTCCCAAACAGCAAGTTTTCCGAGACCACTCTTCGTTTGGGTTTTCTCAGATTATGCTTGTTCTCGTTATTCTCTTCCTCTTTGTTCCACTATTTGTTGTAGTAACCTATTCGTTCAATTCAACAAGAGGCATGAGATGGACGGGGGTGTCGTTTCACTGGTATCAGCAATTACTTCTGAATTCTCAAGAATTATGGCGTGCATTTCTTAACAGTTTTACCATTGCAATCAGCAGTGCACTTGTTGCTACACTCTTAGGTACACTCGCAGCAGTTGGCATAAAGTGGTACAAATTCAAATCTCGTGCCTATATCCAGATTATCAGCTTTCTTCCTATGATTCTTCCCGAAGTAATCATTGGTATTTCAATGCTTATTTTCTTCTCGGCAGTACGCGTCCCATTGGGAATGTTTTCTATATTTATTGCACATACCACATTCAACCTACCCTTTGTGTTTCTTCTTGTATCAGCTCGGTTGGATGAATTTGACTTCTCAGTGATTGAGGCGGCAAGAGATTTGGGAGCGACTGAGCGGCAAACTTTGCTCAAGGTAATACTTCCGGCGATTATGCCCGGTGTGCTTTCCGGTATGCTCATGGCAGTAACCATGAGTCTCGAAGATTTTGTAATCACATTTTTCGTATCGGGACCTGGATCGACCACTCTCCCGCTCTACGTCTATTCGATGATCCGCTATGGCGTCTCTCCGGTAATCAATGCACTCTCACTCGTTCTCATCCTCGGTATTATGATTCTTGCATTGGTATTCCGAAGATTCCTAAAAACTATAGCTGCTTCGAGTTAGTATTCCAACCCACTGAACTATTATAGTTCTGAAATGGAGATGAACATGAAACACACTACCAAAGTATTCAGCAACACTATCGCTCTCATGCTTCTGATGACAACTCTCGTAATTAGCCTCTTTGTCGGTTGTGCTAAAAATGAAGAAACATCAAACACAAAAAGCACCACTTTGTATGTATATAACTGGACCTATTATACTCCCGAATCTGTAATAGAAAAATTTGAGAAAGAGTTTGGCGTCACCGTGATTCTCGATTATTTTGCATCGAATGAGGATATGTTTGCAAAGCTTAAAGCAGGCGGCAGCGGTTATGACATTGTATTTCCCTCTCAAGACTATACTTCAATTATGATGAAGGAAAAGATGTTACTTCCCCTCGATAAAGAGAAACTTCCAAACCTGCAGTACATAAGTCCGCTTGTACTAGAGAAAGCAACCTATGACCCTGACATGTCTTGGTCAGTTCCCTACTTTATGGGAGCAAGTGGAATTGCAGTCAACACGACCAAGGTCAAAGACTATCCGAGAGATTGGAGCATTTTTGCGGATACACGCTTAGCGGGTAGAATGAGCATGCTTGATGATATGAGAGAAGTTATGGGTGATGCCCTCGCTCATCTCGGATATTCAGTGAATTCAACAAACGAGGCCGAAATCACCGAAGCAACAGATCTGATTAATACCTCCTGGAAGCCGAACCTCGTTAAGTTTGATGCTGAAGGTTTTGCAAAAAGCTTTGCATCGGGAGAATTCTGGGTCGTCCACGGCTATGCAGAGGCCATATTCGAGGAGTTAGATGCCTCCCGATGGAATGAAGTCGATTTCTTCCTTCCTCCTGAAGGCGGTCCCATGTATCTCGATTCCATGGTAATCCCAAAAGGTGCGAAGAATATTGCATTGGCACATGAATTCATCAATTTTATCCATCGTCCTGAGATATATGCCGAATTTCTCGATCGATTCCATTTCCCTGCATCGGTTCACACAGAGGCCGGAGATCTTATGACTGTGACTCCGTTCTACGAGAGTGAAGCTTTAGCAGCATTTGAGTTGAAGAACGATATTGGAGAAGATCTGGAACTCTATAATGAAAAATGGCAAAGTATTCGGTATGTTGATTAACGTATGCTACATTACATTGAGGTGAAGTAGCGAGCTAACAGTAATGTGTCATAGTAATGATTAAGAAATACCATTGACCTGGAAATTGTACCCTCGTTTTCAAATCCATTCTCTAAGAATGCTGAAATGAGGGTACTTTCTTGTTTCAATACTCGTGTTTCGAGCCGTTGAAGTGAAGTTGATTGGGCCCAAGTAACCAACTGTGTCACCATAGCAACTCCAAGACTCTCAAACTCCCAATCGGGCAGCATCGACAGTGAACAGCTCGCTGCATGCTTAGTCCGAATACGTGTGCCGGATTCACATGTGAGCAATGCCACTATGTAACCCTTTCGGGAAATTGCACCAAAGTAATTCCAATGAGGAGTATCTTTGTGGCTCGATAGCAAAACCTGCTGTTCAGTCAGAGAATTACCAACTCCTGGGATATCTGTAGTGGTGAATAATTCTGGATGAGCTTGAGTTAACTGCTCTGCAAAAACGAGAACGGCTGCAGCATCGTTCCCATACAGTGGTCTTATAGTGCACGGTTCTAAAGAATCACTATGTTCCCTAATCGTATCCTTACTCAGGTCTACACCACTAAAAGTTGCCTGTATCGGTAGTGTAGAAAGTGGCAAGCCAAACCAGAGCAGGTCTATGAGCTCACCTTCAACGCACATTCTCCCTTTTTGAACAGCTTCAAGAGAAAAATAGAATTTTTTATATACTGTTATAGCTCTATAGTTATCATTTCGTACTTGAAGATTTACTTTAGAAATGCCGGCTGCTTTCGCCCATGAGAGAAGAGCTTTCATGAGCGTAGTGCCAATTCCCTTACCCCACCAATTTTTATCTACAGTAATACCTAATTCTCCCTGGTGACACACAGCGGGACTGTGACCTCCTATAAACGTAATGCAACCAACAATAAGATGCTCGTATAGGGCAAGCAGCACAATTGAATTATGTGAGACCTCCATTCGTTCCAAAAACGCCTCTTCATCATCAAAGACATACAGTTCATCTGAAGTCATGGTGAGATTTTGTGTTTGCTTGACAATTTTCGTGAAATACTCAACTACTGCAGCAGCATCTCCCGCAACTGCAGAACGTATGAGTATCTTGGGTTGGGATAATTCAGATTCATAGAAAAAAACAGCCATAAGACATCCTCAAGCATGTCATGCCCCGACAGCAAGCAAAGACTTTTGTGCGAGACTCAGTAACGTGGTGGTTACTCGTGCTGCAGTCTCCTCTTCGAGGAAACTAATTCCTTCTGCATCTAGCCCTGCTGCCCAGTTAATAGAATAGACCAACCCGGCGAATTGAATTCCTGCCTCTGCAGCTAATATTGTTTCCGTAGCTGCCGTCATACCAACATAATCTGCCCCCCATCTACGAAACATTGCAATTTCTGCCGGAGTCTCGAGCCGAGGACCATTTGTACATACATAGGTTCCTCGCTTGCACAACGGGATATCGAGATGTGTAGCTGTCTCTATGATTACTTTTCGGAGATGAACACTGTATGGGGTTACCATAGGAATATGTTTTACTCCTTTTTCATCACCAGTAAAAAAAGTGGAATCCCGGCCCCCCCCGGTAAAATCGATAAATTGGTCGATGAGACCTATTGTTCCCGGAAGAACAAGACTGGTGATAGATCCCACGGCGTATAACCCAATAGCATGAGTTACATGTAAAGCGCTCAAAGCATCGATAATTGCCCGGTAATTTATGAGATGCGGTGGTACGCGATGCCCCTCGCCATGACGTAATAGGTAATAGATAGTGTCTGAATTATGTTCCTGTTCGAAAACTATAACCGTACCGTATGAAGTTTCAACAGATAAACGTGCAGCCTCGTTCCCTATGACCTTTTGATATCCGGTACCGCCAATAATTGCTAAGTTCATACAAATACTCCAATTATACAGTTCTATAAGCTATATATCGTTTTTACATTCTCAGGTTGCACAACTCCCCGAGGAGTGATAATACCAGTGACTAAATCTGGATCAATAATATCAAATGCGGGATATTTCCCCACTACGTGTTCATGAGTGATGAATGTGCCGTTGCACATACAAATTTCGCTGCCATCCCGTTCTTCCATTTCTATGTCTTGAGCTGATGCTTTTGTTGGATCTGGCGATACAGCAAATGGGTAGTAGGGGATTGCATAATGTGAACAATTTATTGCATTGGTTAGTGTACCGACTTTATTCACTACGGTTCCATCCATCGCTACAAGATCTGCCGCTGTAAGGTATTGGGTAATAACACCTTCCCGCATAAAATGAGCTCCCATTCCATCGGTAATAAGAAATGTAGGAATCCCCAATTCCTGTAGTGAAGGAGCTGTTAATCGTGCTCCCTGAAGGTACGGACGAGTTTCAGGAACATAGACTGTAATCGATTTACCCTGCTCTACTGCCTTTGCAAGTGTCAAGATAAATGAATGTTCGGCGAAACAGGTTGTTAAAATCCCCTCCTGATTTCCAAGCAGCCCAATGCCATAATCGCTCATAGCTGCATAGTCGCGATCAAATGAAGCCTCAAATCGATCAATGACTTCATCAACAAATGCAACAAGATCTCCACCCTGAACCTCCCGCATACCATTGCAGACATAATACCGTCCAATCTCTGCAACTATACGCTGTACAGTTCGTGCCATTGTAGTATTCGTGGGTCGTGCTTGTGCCAACAGATGAGAAGCCTCTAGAAAAATAGAAATGGTATTCGGTTCTATTCCGGAATAAATTTTTCTTGCGAGAAATCGCATTGTCGTCATAGCAACCTGAAGTGGACCGCCTCCCTGAGTGACCATACTGCGTATAGCTTGTGCAATTTCTTTAACGGTAGTGCATGGAACAAAACTCTGTTCCCATGGGTAAGTTCGTCGATCCCCAATAAGAAGGGTTTCTCCATCTATACGAGCTATATTTGATCGTTGTAAAAGATATGGTAACTGATTTTCGAACATGTTGCCCTCCAGATAGATGCAGGTAGCTAATCCCAAAACCCCTTGTGATCTTGAACAATCCGGTTCTCTAATGCGGCATCCTGCACAGGACCAACGACTACAATTGCCTTTTGTCCTCGTTCTAATACTTCACGACAGGGAAGATCGAATGTTGGGTTCTCGGGATTGTCTCCTGTGAGCTCAAGCAAGGTGTATTCAGTAAGGCCATACACTAATCGTCCTACATTCGCCCAGTACAGGGCTCCTGTACACATTGCACAAGGTTCTATGCTGGTATAGAGAGAACATGTTGCCAGAAAATCACGCTCATACGTCTGAGATGCCCGAATGAGGAGCAATGTTTCTGCGTGACCACAGTCATTGTGACCGGTCACCACATTATTTGGCTGCTCCATGAGGATATTCCCCTGAGCGTCCGCTAAAAGAGCTCCAAAAGGATGATTACCTCCTGCACGTGATTCTGTTGCAATACGTGCTGTTTCATACAGCAGCTGGATATCCCTCAATGTTGGATCCTGCGTTATTACTCCCATTTGAATCTCCTTGCACACTGATATACAATTATTATTCTCCTGAAAAACCTTACCACACCGAGGAGGAATGGGAAAGAGATTCATAACAGTATACGAGAGTAAATGAATAGATATCATTTACCCATACTCATAATATTTTTGTATGCTTTATACTTCAATATATCCCTAGTGGAACAGTCCGTAACTTCTTGATATACTCTACACATAGTGAATTGTTGATTAGGTAGGATACGATGCATTTCAATGAAAAATTTAATTTGCTTATGAAAATGGCAAATACGACAAATACAAAACTTGCAAAGGCTCTGGGCATAGACCCTTCCTTAGTCAGCCGATGGAGAACAGGTGCCCGTGAACCAGCTGACGATTCTCGGTATATTCAACTTCTCGGTGTATTTTTTGCTTCTCAGGCACGGCAGGATTTTCAGCGAGTCGCACTACTGGAACTTACCGGTCATCAGATGGAAGATAAGAATATTGGCGAATCTGTCATTGCGACCTATCTCACGCGTTGGTTATCCAATGAATCAAAGATTAGTAAGGAATCCATTCATGTGCTGCTGGATAGCATTGGTTCTGTGGGAAATCACCCTCACCCTATTCCCAATATTACTTTACCGGTTGAGCCCGATGGTCAAGCTATTGAACTACAATCATTCTCTGGAACAGAGGGGCTCAGATCCGCAACAATCAAACTACTTATGCGTGCGCTGAAGTCTAACAAGACTTCTCAAAAACTCCTATTGTTTAGTGATGAACCTATGGATTGGATTATTGAAAATCCACTTTTCGCAAAACAGTGGTTCTATCTCATGAGTTCTTGCATTCGTAAGGGAATGAAAATTGAAGTAATTCATACCCTTTCACGAGATAGCAATGAAATGGCAATTGCAGTCCAACGCTGGCTTCCCTTCTACATGACTGGAGCTATTGTCAGCTATTACTATCCAGAAAAACGTGACGACATGTTCAACCATACTGCTTTTATCCTTGAGGGAGAAGCTTTGGTTACATCAACCAGTGTTCGTGGTCAATCTCGCGATACCGTCCATTACATCTATACCACTGAAGATGGTGCTGTTACGAGTGCGCAAATTGGATTCGCTGCACAACGAACTTTATGTAAACCTCTTGTACGTACATACACTGGTGACTTTTCACATAAGTATTTAGAAGAACAAGTAGCGTTATTTGCCGCAAATAGCGGGAATGGTGTTGGGATGCAAAGTCTTCTCGTGAGTGGCATGCCGATTACTCTGCTGGAATCCATGCTTATGCGAAAAGGTATTTCTGAAGTTGAGCGTGGGTCGATTATTGAGAAACAGCGGGAACGAATTCAGATTACGCAGGCACATTTAATGCAGAAGAAGTTTCTTATGGTTATTAGTCTTCCAAGAATAACAGATGTGTTAAAAGGAAAGGTTCCTGCATTGTTACCCGAACTGCTTACACATCAACCATTCACCTATCTTCCTATGGAGTTTCATGCTCACCTTTTGGCAATTATTGCGATGCTGGAGACTTATGAACATCTTGAAATAGCTATTCTCCCAAATAAGCATATGCTCCATACAGTGCAATTATTTGCTGTACAAAACGCTGGTCTACTTGTATTAAAACATCGAAATCCAAAATTTGTGTTCATTTCAGAGCAGAATGATCTCATTGGTGCTATAATGAGATTCATTAATCAGGAAGCTGCTCGAATCCCGAAAAGGGAGCGTAATAAACAATATGTGATTGAGAAGCTGAAAGCCTTTGTCCAAAGGATTGAGGAAGGTGCAGAAAAAAGAATGCTTCCGTAAATTATCCAGGAGGGAATTTCATGGAGAGTGTCCGGTACGGTCTTGTAGGATATGGTAGAGTGTCTAGTTTGCATGCACAAGCTATTCGGAACTCACAAAAAGGCACGCTCGTTTCTGTGTGTGGACGTAATAAGGATAAACGTGATGCGTTTGCTGCCGAATATGGTATTGCCAGTAGAGCTGCTATCACTGAAATGGTTGAACTTGATCATATTGATGCAGTCATAATCGGTGTTCCTCACCCTCAACATAGAGAGATGACCCTTGCTGCATTTGAATCAGGTTGTCACGTCCTTGTGGAAAAACCTATGGCTCCAACGGTTGCTGAATGTACCGATATGATTCTGGCCGCAGAACGGTCAGGAAAAAAACTTTCTGTGGTAAGCCAGCAACGCTGGTTTCCTGCGAACATGAGAATACGTGAAGCAATCGATAGTGGTAAGCTTGGAACCCCTGCCCTTGCACAAGCAATTCTACTTGGTTGGAGAGACAAACAGTACTACACAGGGAATCCCTGGAGAGGTAAATGGGATACTGAAGGGGGCGGAGTCTGCATTAATCAAGCTCCACATCAGTTTGATCTTCTTACTTGGTTTATGGGACCGGTGTTACGCGTGTTCGCTGAATGGGATAATATTAACCACCCCTATATAGAGGTAGAAGATACCGCAGTAGCTACAGTTCGCTTTGCTCATGGAGGCATGGCTTCCATTCTGGCAAGCAATGCACAAGATCCGAGTCTCTACGTAAAAGTTCATGTCCATGGGTCAAATGGAGCCTCAGTAGGTATGCAAAACAACCCTGGGTCTATTGTAAAAGTCGAAGGTAATACGATTGCACCAACACCTGTAAACGACTTGTGGACAATTACAGGAGAAGAGGCTCTTCTTAACACCTTCCGTCAACAGGATTCTGCATTTTTCCAAACAATCGATCCAAACACCTACTTCTTCACTCGGCAAGTTGACGATTTCTCACGAGCCATCGTAGAGGGGGGAACCCCTATGGTTACTGGTGAAGATGGAAGGGAAACGGTTCGGATAATCGAAGGAATATATACCAGCGGAAGACAGAACTCACCAATCATATATTCTTGACGGATTACAGGGGAACCTATAGAGTTGCCTTATCATGCATAGTCGGTTTTCCATTCACAACACAGGTATCTTTTTTCTCAGTCTGTTTTTCGTAGTATTCTCTGTTGCATGTACACAAATCGATCGTATTGTTATTGATGGAACAACTGCCTCAGTCATGGAAAATCGAATTAATTCCGAACTGAACGATTCAGAAATACTCGAACGAGGAAACACCTTTTCTAATATCCGTAATGGAGGATACATCATTTCCGATTCTGGAAATATCTATTTTATTCATGACATGCCTTTCCCTGATGGAAGCACTCTGCATTATTTACAGAAACTTCCTGTATCCCAGATTGGCAACCTCACAGCGAGAAATGAAGTTGTTGCCAATATGAACGGAGAGATTTTAGGGAAATTTGACCAGTACCTTGTGTATATCGATGAAGACAATGAGCGAAAATTAACCGCTCTCAGTCTAAATGATTATGCAGCTCAAGTAATTTTTGACCGCCCAGTAACTAGTGCATTATTACTCAACCGAACAGTATTTCTTTCGTTGGCAGACGGTACGTTGATTGAAGTAATATTGGGTGTGAATGTGTCAGATACATTACAAACAGTTCAACGCGAAGTAAGAACGGGCTCGGGAACTCTTGTTGGAGTTGCCGATGGTTTTGCCTATACACTTGT
>CAZTUL010000054.1:13074-14813 GCA_964616275.1 uncultured Spirochaetaceae bacterium
GAAGGTGGTATCTTCCTGAGTCATCTTGATGGTTCCAGCATTATACAGCTTTCACGTGATAAGGCTTCGGGGCTTCAAATGCAGGAAAATCAGATTTTCTACAGAAATGCATATGATTCAGATGCGATTTATACTATTGACCTTGTTGAAGGAATACGCATGCCGCTACTGGGAGAAGGAATAACCGATGGAGGAATACGTTTTGTTCCCCTCTCTGATCAAGAGATTATACCGTTTAGAGATACTTTTAAGGACCTGATTCTTGACTTGGCCGACAAGCAAACCACTCGAGAGAGAATCTTGGACACACCGTCTGGCGATGTATTGTTCGTGGAAATTCCCTATAGAAGTAATGAAACTCATTTTTATCGATTAATTGATACTTGGTTTACTCCCGAAGATGTTTCTATTTTGGTCATAATCACCTACAAAGAAACGCCCTTAGGTCGATACACAGATGGAGGCATTGCCTACAGAGTAGATGCAGTTATGAGTGTATTTAACCCAGCAACAAGAGAGGCCCTGCTCACTTGGGTTATCCCGGGAAGACCTCCTTCTGAAATTAAGATTGGTGATGGAGACCGATATGGTTTAACAGTGAGTTGGCATCAACGTGCACTTGATTTGTTAGATTCTCTACAGAATCCACAGTAACATATTACTCTAGGAAGGATTCAGACTTGAGTATAAATTGATTTCGTGTACTCTCAATTAATCCTTCATCAATCATATGAGATATTTCTCGGGAGAGTGCACTTCTATTCACACAAAGATAGTCTGCTAATTCATCACGATTGAAAGGAATGCTGAATTCACGGCTTCCTTTATCTCTACTCTGCCATGCGAGGTATGCCAAGAGTTTGTCTCGAATCGTTCGCTGACTTAGAATTGAGAGCTTTCTGTTCATAAGCAAATTTCTACCAGCGAGTACATTCATCATATTTTCGATTACACGCGGATGGAATGCACATGCTCGAGAACAGGGAGTAACTAATTTTTTAAATTTCAGATGGAGAATCTCACAATCGGTCTGTGCTAGTACTGATGCTGGACTATTCTGTGCAAGTTTACTTGCCGATATCTGGCCGAATAGTTGGCCTGATCCGAGCTTAGCAGTAATAGATCTATTACCCAATGAATCTTCAGTGATTATCTGGATTGTCCCCTTTAAAACTATTCCCAAATCATCATTGCTGTCAGTTTCATGGATAATAAATTGTTTTGCCTGATATTTTTTCATGCGTGCTTGAAGGCACTGCAACATATGTGGCAACTCCTCTAACGTCAGAGAAGAGAAAAGCGGGGTCTGCAGCAGCACGTGATAATATTGTTCCATAGAGGTCTCTATGGTACTGCCTATGAATCTTTTGTCAAGTATCGTTGGTAGAGGCCTCAGCTATCGCACCAGGTTTCTTTGATCTACGTTCAGGTCTCGCCGGTGAGATTCTTCAAAAATTTACCACCTACAGGATGAAATTGGTTATTATTGGTGACTTTTCCCAGTATACGAGTAAAAGCCTGCACGATTTCATATACGAGAGTAATAAAGGGAATCACATACTGTTTGTATCGAACGAGGAAGAAGCTGTGGCAAAATTCAGCTAAACCTGATATTCATTTGTTGATGGGATTCATGATAGTTATGGACAAACATACCAATATCCCGTACTATAGCTAACAGATTTTCGGGCGCGTAACTCAGCGGGAGAGTGCTACCTTCACACGGTAGAAGTCGTTGG
>CAZTUL010000055.1:0-14380 GCA_964616275.1 uncultured Spirochaetaceae bacterium
GATTCATCTATGAGTTTGTTGATCTCAGACCGTTTCATGAGTAGTTCCTCCGTTTGCTTGCATCTGGTATATTGTGTCTGTACTATTGTGCGAAGTTGTTGTCTCCCGAATAACAATTTCTGGAATGAAGTGTGGAATTTCATTACCTTCAATGTCTCCTTCCATCATTTCCAACAGGAGATTGAATGCCTTGATACTCATCTCTTCAATTTGAACATGAGCGGTCGTCAATGCAGGACAATAGAACGAAGACATGGCAATATCATCGAAACCAGTAACCATAATCTCTTTTGGAATATCAATTCCCTGCTCCTCCAAATATCGGAGCACTCCCATTGCCATGATATCGTTGTCTACCAAAATTGCATCTGGTAGCACATCTTCCGACAGGATAATTCTTGCAGATTCATATCCAGTTTCTGCTCGGTATTCCTTATGCAATCTGACAACACTGTGCGGTTGCAATCCAGCACGATTCATTGCTCGCATAAACCCATTATACTTTGGCTCGATTTCGGGATTTCTTGTCATACACCCAACATAGGCAATTTTTTTATTACCAAGCTCAATCAGATAGTCAGCTATCTTTTCTATTCCAGCACCGAAATCACCGAAAACAATTCTAATATTTGCAGAGTTCCCGTAATATGGAACATTACTCATGATAACAAATGGCATAGACTTATTATCCAGCGCAAAATGTATGGATTTATCCATATCATGAAAATAGCAAACGATAATCCCACTAAAGTAATTGACTGGCATTGAATCGAGAAGTGATGTCAGATCTCCATCTACATCATTGATTGAATACAAAATGACTGAGTAGTTTTCAGTCAGCGCGATTTTTCTAATCGTATTGTATATCTTAGCGTGGAATGGATTTGTTATCTCTTGGGCTACAACTGCTATCGTTCGCGAATTTTGAATTCTGAGGTTTCTGGCAAAGATATTTGGCGAATAATTCAGCTTATGAATTGCGTACTCTATCGCAGCTCTATTCTTTTCTCGTAACGAGTCTGGATTATTCAAATACTTAGAAACAGTGCTCGGTGATACACCGGCAAGTTTAGCAACGTCCTTTATTACAGCCACAACATTATGTTCTCCTAGGAACAGTATACCCTATTTGCGACAATCAAAGAAGTCGGTTACCAAGTACGATAGTAAAATAAAGCCCTCCTTTACCATTGAAACAACTATGGGACTAACATAATCTTCATGGCCTCCGGATTCTCGTCTGCTTCTTTGAAAGCTGTCTTCCACTCAGATAAGGGATACGAGTGGCTAATCAACCCATCAGTTTTAATTAATCCTCTCTTCATTCCCTCTATGACAGCCGGATACGTGAGAGCAGATAGATGTGAACCACTTATATTAAGTTCTTTTCCATCTCCAATGATATTCCAGTCGACCTTTACTTCCTCTGCAAAAACTCCCATTTGTACGTATCGACCATGATTCTTAAGAGCGGCCAACCCTTGTTTTACGCTCGATGGGCTTCCTGAAGCTTCAATGTATACATCACAACCAAGACCACCCGTCAATTTTTTGATCTCCTCGACGACATCACAGGCTAAAGGATTGAAAACATAGTCAGCGCCGTACTGTTTTCCCAGCTCCATCCTGAAAGGCTTCACATCAATTCCAATAATCATACTGGGAAGACTCAATTTTGCAATATTTATCATTGATGAACCTATAGCGCCTAATCCAGCTATGACGACAACATCTGAATGTCCAATATGCGCTTGTTCAATTGCGTGCATACCACAAGCAATCGGTTCTATCATTACAGACTGTTCAGATGAGAAGCTCTTGGGTATTTTATGGTTACGGCTATGGCTATTAAGAAGTACATATTGAGCAAAACCTCCTTGTGCATGCTCCTTGAATCCATAGACCGCAGATCCCACACACATCCAATACTTCCCCGCTTTGCAGAAATCACAGTCATCACATGGAACAATTTGCTCAGTGACAACATTGTCTCCAATAGCAAAATTTGTCACTCCGATCCCAATTTCTACCACCTCTCCAAAAAATTCATGGCCACCTATCACAGGAGCATCGATGTATCTGTTGCTCTCATCTGTACCCCAGATCCTAATTCCACCATGAAAGGATTTGATATCTCCTGCGCATATTCCGCAACCTTTAACTTTCAAAAGAATTTCCCCGGGTCCCACCTCTGGGATAGGGACTTCTTCATAACGATAATCATACGGTGCATACGATAGTAGTGCTTTCATTTTCCCATTCATAGAATACCCCCTCCTCAATTTCGTTCTTTGGCATACTCATATGCACGATATGCATTTTGCACTTTGAAAAATCCACCATCCACTCCAATAATCTCTCCGGTAACATAACCGGCTTCCTCGGAGACAAGAAATGAAACCAGTGCTGCAACATCATCGCCATTACCAAAACGATTCAATGAAATTTGCTTTACTTGTATTTCGCCCCGTTCTTGGATCATTGCGTCCGTCATATCAGTATGGATTATCCCAGGGGCATATGCGTTGACGGTAATGTTGTACGGGGCAAGTTCAGCAGACCCAATTTTTGTCATCATGTTGACAGAAGCCTTGCTGGCAGCATAGGCAATGAGTCCAACATCACTGAAATTTCCAGATATCGATGATGCATTTGCGACTCTCCCATATGCATGTTTTTTCATATGTTTTACAGCTGCTCTCATCATGTAATACTGGCTTTTAAAATTCCCATCGATGACTCTTTGCAAGTAATCTCCATCCATATCCTCTAGAAAGTTGAAATCGAAAATACCTGCATTGTTTACCAGTATGTCTAGTCGGCCATATCTCTTGGCAATCAAATCCACCATGGCTGTTGCATCACTTTCAACCGTGATATCACACTGATGAATATCTGACTCTGGGGAAATTTCTTTTAACAGCTTTCGAGTCTTTTCAGCGCTCTCCTTATGCGAACGATACACCGCAATAACTATATTGCCTTCCTTTGCCAGGCGAAGACTTATGGACTGTCCCATCCCTCTCGTTCCACCTGTTACTATAGCGACTTTTTTCTCCATTTTTATCTCCTCGTAAAATGTATAATATTCAATTTTCTCCATAAGGAATGAGACCAAAAGATTGAATGTTGCCATCAATCCAGTTGAACCTCGCATATTCAACGACAATCTTCAAATCACTTTCGATCATCATCGAATATGGATTATCAAATGGAATCTTGATTTGCCAAGCATCGAGCTTATCCATCCTCAATTGCACACTCTTTTTCGCAGGTACCATAATTTGAAAAGAGTGATAATCGTCATCATGAGAATTCAACATAATCATGACCGTCGCTACTGCATTGCGTTCACCAGTGTTTAAGAACGACACGCTCTCGTGTGATGGAGTCTTATCCTTAGCAAACCCACTTTTCATATACATGTCGGGAATTACCCAACGAGTATGACCAAGATGTTCCAAAACAATCTCCTTAATCCTTCTTTCGACGGCGTAACACATCAATAATCACTGCCAATAGTATGATCAGCCCCTTTACCATGCGTTGAGCACCTTGCGGAACATAAAGTAGATTCATCCCATTCGCTATAACACCGATTATCAATGCGCCAATTAATGTTCCCGAGATCGATCCCTCTCCTCCGCTCATGGAAATTCCACCAATAACAACAGCAGCAATTGCATCAAGTTCCGATCCCTCAGCATTTGTAGGAACAGCGGAATCCAATCTAGAAGTAAGAATCATTGCAGCTACGCCACAACAAAACCCACTGATGAGATATGCCGAAGCTTCAATTTTCTTTACACTAATTCCTGACAGTTTTGCACAATTTCTATTTCCTCCGATCGCATAAAACGACCTCCCGTACGGTGTGTATCGCAAGACATATGAAGCGATTGCAAAAAGAAATGTCATAATTAGTATGGTCATCAGAGGAATTCCGAATATTCGACCAGTTATGGCAGTAAAGGCTGGTGGGAATGTATATACAGGTTGTCCAGCAGTAATCGTATAAGCTAGTCCCCTAGCAATCGACATCATCCCCAGAGTTGCAATAAATGGTGGCAAATTAAAAAATGTGATAAAAAAACCATTTAAGGCTCCGATGAGACAGGCAGCAAGGATACCAATCAGGATACTAAGCCAAACAGGAAACATCATTTGCTTCATGAGAATCGCCATCACAAGACCACTCAAGGCAACATTTGAGCCGACAGATAAATCAATGCCGCCAAGAAGTATGATAAAAGACATACCGATAGCTAACGTGAAGTTGATCGATATTTGTTGTAGAACATTCAGTAGATTGGCTGGACGTAAAAAGCTACTTGTTGCAATTGAAAGAATTACACTCATGAGAATCAGCGCCATCAGAATGCCTAAAATATTACTCGAATTGCTGAAATGCCCAATTTTTTCTTTTCTAAAACCTAACCCATTCATGTTCTCATTCCCTCTAAATGTTTTTCGGTATCTGTTGCGAGAGCCATTATGCGCTCTTGTGTTGCCTCGTTAATAAGTAACTCTCCTGTCTTTTTCCCCCGAGCCATAACCAGTATACGATCGCAAATACCTAACAATTCTGGAATTTCAGAACTTATCACAATAATCGCTTTTCCAGCTTTGGCTAAAGAGTTGATGATATTGTAGACTTCGATTTTTGCCCCCACATCAATGCCCCGCGTGGGTTCATCAAATATCAGCACTCGACTTTCAGAAATCAGCCACTTGGCCAAAACAACTTTTTGTTGATTTCCTCCAGATAAATTTCTTGTCAATTGCTCAATCGAAGGGGTCTTTATGTTTAGTTTCTTCACGTAATCGATAGCTGCATCACGTTCATCCCTTAAAAGAAGATGAAATCCTCTGGTAAACTGTTTCAGAGAAGCAAGCGATACGTTCTCTCTTACATTCATTGAGAGTACCAGACCTTCTGTCTTCCGATCTTCAGTAACAAACCCTATCCCTGCATTGATCGCATCACTTGGTTGTTTGATAGAGAGCTCTACTCCATCAATTTTTATAGTCCCTTCAATCATTTTATCAAGACCAAAAATTGCTCGAGCAGTTTCAGTTCTACCAGCTCCTACCAAACCACTAAAACCTAAGATCTCACCGGATTTTACAGAAAATGTAATATCCTTGATCTTTTCAGAAGTTAAATTCTCTACAGAAAAATAAGTATCTCCAATTGTCTTCTCTACTTTGGGAAATTTTTCCTTCAATTCTCGACCGACCATATGTCTAATTATTTCGTCGATTGAAGTATCTTTGACGTCAACTTGAACAATGGTTTTTCCGTCTCGCATTATCGTTGCATTGTCACAAATTCTTTTAATTTCTTCCAATCGATGTGAGATGTAGATGACCGTAACCCCATTGGATTTCAACTTATTTACCATTTTGAAGAGGTTTTCTGTCTCATTATCGGTTAGGGGTGCAGTTGGCTCATCCATGATGATAATTCTAGCATCCAGAGATAATGCTTTTGCAACTTCCACCATTTGTTGCTTTGCAATCCCAAGTTTTCCAACTTTGATTTGAGGATCAAGAATGACATCCAGTTCCTTAAGTATACGCTCCGCGCTATCGTCAATCTCTTTCCATCCAATTTTGAATTTGTTTTTCATTTTGTATCTGGAAAGAAAAATATTTTCTGCAACCGTCAACTGCGGAATTAAATTCAGCTCCTGATAAATAATGCTTATACCTAACGACTCTGCTTGTTTTGGGTTTTGAATATTGACATTAGAACCAAAGACTTCGATTTCTCCCTCGTCTCTCTCATACGCACCTGAAAGAATTTTCATCAACGTCGACTTGCCTGCCCCATTCTCCCCAAGCAATGCATGGACTTCTGCCTTTCGAACAGTAAGATCTACTTTATCAAGGGCCTGTACTCCCGTAAAATGTTTACTTATACTTTGCATTCGAAGAGCAATTTCGCCATTCACTTTAGTATCCTCACATATGCAAACTGAAAATCTTGACCATCATACTGGGAGGCTCCTTCTCAGAGCCCCCCAAGTTCCAATATTAATTCACCTCATGCTTATTTGGGCAAAAATTCAGATGCATTATCTTTGCTGACTACTGTTGTTTCAACATTGATAATTTTTTCAACAGATTCACCTTTGATGATTCTATCCATGACCTCAATAGTCTTCACACCTGTCTCAACTCCACCAATTGAAAGAGTGGAAAGCATTTTCCCTGCAATTACACTTTCAACAGCGTTGGGGTTACCATCGAAGCTGACAACTTTAGCGTTTGATCCAGCTTCTTCGATTGCACGCACAGCACCTAATCCCATTTCATCGGAGAGCGCAAAGAATACATCGATTGCTGGATTTGCCTGTAGCATATTCGAGGCAGCATTCATCCCTTTCTCTCGTTCCCAGTCACCAGGTTGAGAAGCAACAATGGAGATTCCAGGGTACATCTCTTTTGCTCTATCAGAAAATCCACCCTTTCTCTCAGTAGTATGATCTGAAGGGAGGCCTTCTATGATAGCAACCTTAGCATTCCCATTAAAATACTCGGCAACAAAATCACAAACCTTCGCTCCACCTTCATACTGATCGTATCGGACATATGAAGTAACAAAGCCATCCGCCAGTTCATTCTGAGTGTTGAACATTACAACTGGAATATCTGCAGCATTTGCTTTCTTCACTGCTGACACGATTGCATCACTGTTAATTGCACAGAGAATCAACCCATCAACATCCTGAATAATCAAATCTTCGACAATCTGCACTTGTGCAATATAGTCGGATTCTGATTCAGGAGCTAAAGTCACCAGATCATAACCCAGGCGATCTACTGCCTCTCGTGCTCCACTTATCACTGATGCGTAATACGGTGAAATCATAGCAGGCGGTACCAGAGCAATTTTCTGTCGTTTTTCTTGTGCCCCGCTTGCAAAGACAAGTCCAGCAAGCATTAGAAAAACACACAGAACCACAATCACTTTTTTTGCTTTCATCTCAAATCCTCCCTTTAAATTTTTAGCTTTCGCTAAGGATCGTCAATTACGTAACGAATCTATTATATTTTATTAATTCCTTTATTTTGAAAGGTTTATATATATTCGAATCGATTCGTTTTACAGTATTATAACATGGTTATGGAGGAAATCAAGAATAATTTATTCATAATCGAAAATTTAGGTATACATGAGGAATTTAGAGTATGAGAATCTAGAAATCTCTCTCAACTAGATAGGTTTCAACGACAACGATATGGGGTACAGAAGTATGCATAGATCTCATCTGTTCAAAGAGCATGTTGATAATTGCATGAGCTTCATAGTCCTTACTCACGCCCACCGAAGAGAGTCTAAGAGGAAGGTTTAAATCAGATAGAATATCATCCACCCCTACAACCGGCATCGAAAGTCCTATCATTTGTAGAGTATCGATTGCGGCAAATGCAATAAAATCCGAGAAGGCGAATATACTATCGAACTCCACATGATTCTCCAATATTGTGTAGATGCAATTACATCCTATTGTCTCCACAATATCGGCTTCGATCACAAGGGATTCATCAAACGGAATTCCATACTTTTTCAGGCATTGTTGGTATCCGGCTAAACGATCGTTGGAGGACGAAATATGCGGAGGTCCATTTAGATAGAGAATTCGCTTCCTCCCCTTCTTTATGAGATACTCTGTTGCCAGAAAACCCGCTCTTACATCGTCCCAAACAACTGAGTAGAAAAGATTCCCACTAAATTTTCTCCCGATTATTACATAGGGAATAGAATAATCGATAATGAGATCAAAAATATCGGTTCTTCTCTGAGTTGGACAAATTATGATGCCATCGACTTTTCGACTGATGGCCATTCTCACAGCATCATATTCCTTCTCACTGTTCTCATCCGTATTGATAATGAACGAAGAATATCCATTTTCTCTTAGCAAGGAATCCATTTCCTTCACTTTTGTAGCAAAAAAGGGGTTAGCTATATCAGGAATAATAATCGCAAGAGTCTTTGTCTTTCCGGAACGCATAGAAACTGCGACAAGATTAGTCAAATAACCCATCTCTCTCGCTTTTTCTCTTATGACCCGCTTCGTATCCTCGGAAATATCGCGCATATCTTTCAAGGCGTGACTTACTGTATTCACAGTATAGCCGGTGGCCTTCGCAATATCTTTCATTGTGACACGACTTGGTCTCCTAGACATACACAAAACTTCCCTTTAGTTATTCACTAAAACAGATTACCTTGGATACCATCACATGTCCAGTTCCATTCGACTGATGATATGGTCTTGATACTCCTTGTCCAAGTCGACAAAGTATCCACTCCATCCCCAAACACGTACAATCAGGTTACGGAATTGGTCAGGACTCTTCTGTGCTGCCAACATTGTCTCTCTGTTAACACCATTAAGTTGCATCTGCATGCCACCAATATCCATGTATGTTTTAACCAAAGAGGCAACCTTATGAATACTCTCCTCATTTCTGAACATAGTGTCATGCAGTTCAAGTGTAAGAGGTCCTCCATTTGCAACTCGTTCAAGATGCGGTTTCGAAAAACTCTTTATCAGAGATACCGGACCTTTGATTCGAGCGAAAATCGAGGGAGAAAAATTACACGCATACGCCTCCCCGACTCTTCTCCCATCTGGAGATGCACCGGTTTCAGCAGCATGCCAGAGATAGTACATGGCTGAACCTGTTCCAGCGCGAAAGATCCCACCACGATCATTCTTATATCCTTCCATCGCTTCTGCAAACCAATCCAACAAGGTAGTTGCTATTGAATCAACTGAGTCGTCATCACTACCCATCTTTGGAGACTCATAGCGCAACATTGTGAGAATGTCCTCATCTCCTACATAGTCATGTTCAAGGGCAGAGAGTAGTCGCTCCTTGGTAATTGCCTGCTTTTCGAAAACCTGACTCCGAATAGCCGCAAGAGAGTCCACGGCCGATGACAACCCAGTTCCATGAACTCCATAGTTATTGTATTTTGCCCCATCCCTGATATCTTTAGCTTCTTCCACACAACCCTTCATTATTATGGACATGAGAGGAGCAGGTTCCATATAGATACCATTTGTGTTTGCACATATTTCTGCCACTCGTGAAAAAATCCGTGCCCGAACTAATTGCTCAAATTGCTCATACGACTCACAGTCAACCAGCTTGGGAAGGGCATCCATGACACAATGGAGAAAGCTGAGAGCATCAATATTTACGATATCCATAGCAACTTCAGGTACGATGAACTCCCAGCATGCTGCTACGACATAGTTGGACGCATCATCATGGTCATATCCCCACCGTTTAAGTGCTGGTATCACAATATCATCGTTAGAGTATTGTGGAAAACCCAACCCTTGCTTAGTCATTTGAGTCCCCAGTTCGAACAGAGATAATGGTGTCTGTTTATGAACACGCAAGTTGATTTTCGGGTCTATGAGTTTCAGTTCAAGACTAGCGTGCATACATAGCTCAGACAGTTCGTTGAAAACATCTTCGTAATCTGCATTGACCCCACCTAGCATAATGCTCTGCCCATTGTCTCCCTGCTGCATTCCAGGGTAGAGATCGCTATCTTTATTAAAAGAGATAAAGAACTCTTGAAGAAGCGAGAGAGAGCCTTCACGATCGACTATCCCAGTGTCCATATCCTGCCTGTAATATGGATACATATACTGATCAAATCGACCAATCGTATTATGATAATTATAACTTGACCAGAGACAGAAGTGGATGAGTCGGAAAAACTGGAGAGCCTGGAGAAAGGTTTTCGGTCGTTGCCTAGGTATTATCGAAAAAGACTCTGCGACAGTTTCGTTACCCACTTCTCTAGCTTTCTCTCGGTATGCGTCAGCAAAATCCTCAATGAGGTCCAATACCTTGAGGAGCATACGAAGATAGGCTACTCCATCACCATTTTCGTTGGCTTCGTGATGCTGAATAGACGCAATGATTTCTTCTCGCTTCTTTTCTGTTCCGACATCGAGCAGAAGACTGTATCCTGGGTTTATATTAGACACTTTCCCCTGCTCATGGATGCGGTACCTTTTGCGTATTGAATTCCACTCAGACTCGCTGAAAATCTCGGGGATTTCTCGTACAGTTCTCATTATAGCTATTCTTTCCTTAGGAAAGACAATAGGCTTTTCATGTGTTAAAACCCATTGAAGACGCCTGTATGCACGTTCATATTCATCTACATGTGCGTTTGAAACTTCACGCGTAAAACTCTTGCTGTCCAGTTTCTGCCTGAATGCATGATGCCCTTTTTCTACAATGAAGAAGGTTTTAAGTTCTTGTATTATATGATCCATCGTATCACCTCTTTACCTAAGCAACTATGAAAGGAATATCTTGTTTCAAAAAAATATGCGTATGCATGTGTGGATTTTGATCGACATCGAATCTTGGATTGTAATCTTGCGATAACATAGTATATTTTGCTCCTGCAGTTTTATGATATGGCAGAATTTCCACTCGTTCCAAATTGGTGAAATCTTTAACGATAGATGCAGTGGCTTCGAAGTTTGCTTCGGAATCATTCACACCAGGAATCAAAGGAATTCGAATAATGAAAGGTTTGCCAGACTCATTCAAGTAGAGAAGATTCTGCAAGATTTGGCTGTTGGGAACCCCGCAGAACTCTTCATGCACCGCAGAATCGATTACTTTCAGATCCATGATCACAAAATCCATTGCGTCGACTACTGAAGAGAATATTTTTTTAGTCGCATATCCGCTGGTTTCCACAACGCAATGCATTCCTTCCAGCTTCTCAATGATAGAAAGGACGAACTCATGTTGTGCGAGAGGTTCTCCACCAGAGAAGGTGATACCCCCACCATTCTTCTCCAGGATGGTCCGATTTCTCAACAATTCTTTTGCAAGATCATCCGAGTCCCAAACCTCTCCGACAATCTTCCTGAGTCGTAATGGACATTTCTTTATGCATGAACCACATACCACGCACCGAGTTGGATCAGCATCAAAATCACACACTTCTGCACACGCTCCACAATCGATACACGAAGCCTTGCTCACCATGAGCTGCGGATGAGGAGAAATACCTTCAGGATTATGACACCATGAACAATGGAGAGGACACCCCTTTAGGAAAACCGTCGTACGTATCCCGGGGCCATCGTATACAGCCATCTCCTTGATATCGAATATGATTCCCTTCATGACTTGCCAACTTACCCTAGAGTGTAGGAAAGAATTTTCTCTTGTATAAAATCCTTTCTATCGGTGAGATGTGCTGAAATTGTACCGTTACGCATAACATAGATTCGGTCGCTCATACCTATTATTTCTGGAAGTTCACTACTGATCATGAGTATCCCGACCCCTTCGGATGCCAGACGGTCAATTATTTTGTAAATTTCTCCCTTTGCATTCACATCGATACCACGTGTAGGTTCATCAAGAATCAATAACTTGGGTTTTGTGAGAAGCCATTTTGCGAGCACAACCTTCTGCTGGTTTCCGCCACTGAGCGTGTTACACAGCTGGTTGAGAGAATTTGATACGATATTGAGTGAATTGACACTTTCAGATGCAACCTTCCGTTCTCTCTGCCTCTGAATCTTGGTTGTTGGATACATTCGAGGAAGAGAAGCGAGCGTAATATTGCTCGCAATTGACATCTCCAAAACAAGTCCTTCCAATTTTCTATCTTCTGATAGATAGACAAGTCCTTTGGAGATGAGCTCTGCAGGGTGTTGGTGTCCTATCTCTTTCCCATCGTAGATAATCTTCCCACCATAATAGGTTCTACTTCCAAAAATTGATTTTGCAAGTTCGGTTCGTCCTGCTCCAACAAGACCACTGAGTCCAACAACCTCACCTTTTTTGACTGACAAGTCAATTGGATCAGTATGTGTTGCGATCTTCATCCCGCTGATTTCGAGGATAGTCTCCTCCAACGGAGTATGTTGACTTTGGAACATTGCCCCAAGTTTTCTTCCCACCATCATGTTAATGATCTTGTCGTATTCAAACTCTTCTATCGGAACTGTTCCAACATACTTTCCATCTCGTAAGACAGTAATTCTATCTCCGATCTCCTTAAGCTCCTCAAACCTATGGGAAATATAAATAATACTGATTCCCTGCTTCTGAAGATCCTTGATAATTTGAAAAAGTTTATCGATTTCATTTGAGGTCAGACTTGCAGTCGGTTCATCCATTATGATAATTCGACAATCATACGAGAGTACTTTCACTATCTCGACAATTTGCTGCTGCGCTGTGGACAACTCACTGACCAACGTATGCGGATCAATATCAAATCCCAATCTCGCTAACATGGTGCTGGCACGGCTATACATCTCTGTCTTATTGGTGAAAAGCTTACCGCCAAGTTCCCTCCCAAGGTAGATATTCTCAGCAACATCCAAATTGAGACAGAGATTCAATTCTTGGTGAATAAACCCTATCCCATGATGCAGCGACTCTCGAGGTCCTGAGAAACAGACCTCTGCTCCATCAAGCTTCATAATGCCACCGTCTTGTGGGATAATCCCCCCTAAAACCTTCATGAGTGTCGATTTTCCTGCACCGTTCTCTCCAATCAGTACATGGACTTCAGCCTCTTTGACATCAAAATCTACCGAATCTAGAATTCTGACATTACTACCCCTTACGGCATGTCCAAATGAGTCAAAAATAAATTTTGTAATATTTCGCATTTCAAGAATTGTCTTACTCATAGATCCTCCACTACAACTTTCGGTTCTTCACGTTCTCGAAGATGATAGCAAGCAAGATTACAATCCCTTGGAATGCCTGATACGTGTAATAGGAGACGTTCATCAAGTTGATGCAATTCTCAATCACCTTCACAATCAGTATTCCAAACACGCTTCCTATGACAGTACCTACACCACCGAAAAGACTCGCTCCACCAATAATCGCACCAGTAATCACCTCAAAAGTATAAATACCACCGCCCATGGTTGGTTGTGCGCAATTAACACGAATAGTAAGAAGAATTGCCGCGATCGCCACAAGGAAACTACTGATCATATAGGCAAGAACATTGATTCTTTCAGTTCTTATTCCACTCATTCGTGCAGTCTTGTTGTTATAGCCGAAAGCAGATAATGCACGGCCGAATGTCGAGAGATGTAGCAGATAGTACATGATCAAACAAATACCAAATGCGATAAATACTGTTGTATTCAGTCCTGCAAATTCTGTTACTCCAATAGCTCTAAATGCAGCAGGAAGTCTATTGATATCGGACCCACTGCTAATTATCTGGGCTAAACCGAAAATGATGTATCCACTACCAAGTGTTGTTATAAATGCGGGAACCTTCACATATTGGACAAGAATTCCATTGAAAAGACCTACCAGAAGACCTATACACAACGTAAGGAATATCGATATCCAAATAGGAAGCCCCATCGATTTAACAAAGATTCCTACAGAGATTGAACACAGACCAAGCGTATAGCCCAGTGACAAATCAATTCCTCCTGTCATGAGAACCACAGTGATTCCCAGACAAGCTATCATTGGTATTGCAGCTTGCTTGATAATAAGCAACATATTATTGAGTGAGAAAAAATTTTGTACAAAAAGGGATGCTAGAATCCATAGGATGATAAATATTACAACACTTCCCTTCGTTTTGACAAATTGTCTTAGAAAGCTTCCAATAGAGAACGATTCTGTTTTCAATGCATAATTGTCGGTGGTGCCCATCTTACTATATCCTCTTTTTGCCTAGAACACTTTGCTTAATTCGATGGCTCGATTTTTCTTATAGATATTCACAGCAACAATAACAATGATTATGATGCCAATAAAAATATTCTGGTAGAACGGGTGAATTCCCAAAAGATTAAGTATGTTCCTCTGAACACCGATGATCAGTGCTCCAATAAGAGAATAATAGATCTTACCCTCTCCTCCGAGCATACTCACTCCTCCAATGACACAGGCAGCGATGGCATCAAGTTGGTAAGGCTCTCCCTGCGTGGGATGCACAGTATCCAACTGGCCAGAAAGCAAGATCCCCGCCATTGCAATACAGAAACCGGAAAACCCATATACAAAGAAGTTTATTGCCGTTGTACTGATGCCTTGCTGTTTCACAACTGTTTCATTTCCACCCATCGCATAGATATATACGCCTAAACGGGTCTTCGCCATGATGATGCTGGAAACGACAACGAACAGTGCCATGATATAGTTTGATACGGGAATCCCCAGGAAGGTCCCATTTCCCATAAATACATATGCATTGGGGAATCCCCCAATGGACCTTCCACTGTTGAGCAAGAGAGCCAAGCCTCCACCCACATTTCCAACAACCAAAGTTGTGATGAATGCAGGGATACCTAGCCGATCAACCATGAAACCA